>JAKOOG010000098.1 GCA_022701545.1 Weeksellaceae bacterium
GCGAGGACGGATAGGAAAAATAAACTCCACATGGCTTTATATTTTATCAAAAAATTCAACGGATTTATACGAGATCCAGAACAGGACGGCACTCAGTGCTATTAAACTTATCAGCATCATATCGCAACAATTAGGGTTAATAAAGTGAAAACGGCATAAGACACCATCAGCAGGCTCAGTTTGGAGTGCTCAGGTTTTTGGGACATTTTTCTCGGAATGGTCATCTTAAAATATTTTATTATAAACCATTAATGCCAAAATAAGGTCCAATATGTCTGTTTTTGACGTAAGTATTTGATAGGTAATTTATTGTGTAGCTTTAAAAAAGTTTTAATAACAGAAAAGCCTATCAAAATGATAGGCCCGTTATTAAAATGATAGGATGTCTAAATTAAAAAATGCTGTGATTGTTGGAATGCCAGTTTAATCAGCATTTTCGATTGGCTTTAGCCGAACCTTCTACCTCAAATGATATTCTTCCAGCTTACGGTACAGGGTCGCAATCCCGATTTCAAGCAGCCTTGCAGCTTCCGCTTTATTGCCTTTGGTATATTCCAGAACCTTGTGGATATGTTCTCTTTCCAGAGAGCGGATGCTGAGAGAATCTTTTTCTGCCGGCGTCTTTTCGGAATAAAGAGGAAGGCTTTCGGCATCCAGAATGTTTTCGTTCATCAGGATCAGGCTCCTTTCCACAGTGTTTCTCAGTTCACGGATATTTCCCTTCCAGTCATTTCTCTCAAGGGTTTTATAATAATCCGGGTTTACCTGAATATCATTAAGATGAAGCTTTTGGGCAAAAACGTCTACAAAATTTTTAGCCAGCGCCTTTAGATCTTCCTTTCGTTCACGAAGCGCAGGGAGGCGGATCTCAAAAATATTGAGCCTGAAATAAAGGTCTTCCCGGAAATGCCCCTGCTTGATTTCTTCTTCCAGGTTACGGTTGGTCGCAGCGATCAACCGGAAATCGGATCTGGAAACTTTGGTTTCCCCCATTTTGATAAATTCTCTGGTTTCGAGGACCCGCAGCAATTTGGCCTGCAGCTCGACCGGCATTTCACCGATTTCGTCCAGGAACAGGGTTCCGCCGTTGGCTTCTTCTATCAGTCCTTTTTTGTCTTTGATGGCCCCGGTAAAGGCCCCGGCTTTATGCCCGAACAGTTCGCTTTCCAGAATGTCTTTGCTGAAAGCGGAACAGTTGATGGCAACAAAACTGTTCTTTTTCCGGTCGCTGCCTTCATGGAGGGCATTGGCAAAAACCTCTTTCCCGGTTCCCGTTTCCCCGGTCAGCAGGACGGTAGCATCGGTTAAGGCCACCTTTTCCGCAAGTCTTTTAGCCTGAAGGATCAGCGGGGAATTTCCGATGATGCTTTCAAAACCTTTTTTACCTGTACCTTTTTGAATGATTTTGGACCGGTTGTCTTTAGCCTTTTCCATCGCTTTGTAGGCCAGCGGAATAATTTTATCGTTATCATCGCCCTTTACCAGATAATCGTAAGCTCCGTTTTTCATCGCCTGAACCGCATCGGTAATATTTCCAAAAGCCGTCATCAGGATAATTTCCAGGTGCGGGTATTTGGTCTTGATGGATTTTACCAAGTCAACGCCGAAAGCATCGGGAAGCCGGACATCGCTCAGAACGATATCGAAGTCGTGTTGTTCCAGCATCGTCAGGGCTGAGCGGGCGGTGGAGGCTTCTTTGACGTTAAAGTTTTCCTGGGAGAGGATCATTCCTAATAATTTCAGGAGCTTGATCTCGTCATCGATGATGAGAATGTTTCCGTGCATGGTGCGATTTTTTTGAAAAACCGGTACAAACTTAAATATAAAAAGCGAATCTTAATCATAGATTTTACTATTTATAAATTGGAAGGATTCTTTTCTGATTGCTTACCTTTGTATTCATTCCAAATTTTAAGGATGAAAATGAAATTTATGATTGATCAGAAATTCAAGGAAGAAATTCATACAGATAAAAATAATTACGAATATATAACGGTTTCCCATGACGAGAATAAGGTAAGAATCTATACTCTAAAAAATGGTTTGAAGGTTTTTATGGCCCAGAATTTTGATGCGCCAAGAATCCAGACCTACATTCCGGTAAGGACGGGAAGCAATAACGATCCCGCTGATAATACCGGGCTGGCCCATTACCTGGAGCACATGATGTTTAAGGGAACCTCAAAACTCGGAACCCAAAACTGGGAAAAGGAAAGCGAGCTGCTGAACCAGATTTCAGATTTATACGAAAGCCATAAAGCAGAACAGGATCCGGAAAAAAAGAAAGACATTTACCGCAAAATCGATGAGGTTTCTCAGGAGGCCAGCCAGTATGCGATTGCGAATGAATATGACAAGGCCATTTCTTCACTGGGGGCAACGGGAACGAATGCCCATACCTGGTTTGATGAAACCGTTTATAAAAATAACGTTCCGAACAATGAACTGGAAAAATGGCTGAAGATCGAAAAGGAACGTTTTTCGGAACTGACTTTACGGCTCTTCCATACGGAACTGGAATCTGTGTACGAAGAATTCAACAGGGCGCAGGATAATGATTCCAGACTGGTGCAGTACGAAATGATGGATGCCCTTTTTCCGACGCACGCCAACGGGCAGCAGACAACCCTCGGAAAAGCGGAACACCTGAAAAACCCTTCCATGAAGGCCATCCACAAGTATTTTGATGAATATTATGTTCCCAATAATTACGCGATGGTGCTGGTAGGGGATCTTGATTTCGAGGAAACCATTCAGCTGGTGGACCGGTATTTCGGGTCCATTCCTTACCGGGAACTGCCAAAAAAAACACCTGTGGTTGAACAGCCGATTACCGGAATTATAAAAAGGACTGTAAAAAGCCCGACGACCCCGCGGATTCAGCTGGCATGGAGAACAGAGAGCTACGGAACCCGTGAAGCCATACTGGCGGATATTGTTGCCAACATCTTAAGCAACAGGGGAGAGGCGGGATTAATGGATTTAAATATCAACCAGACCCAGAAACTGCTTTGGGGACAGGCCTATTCGGTAGGGCTGAAACAGTACGGCTACTTTTCCATTGTTGCTGTTCCGAAGGAAACCCAGACGCTGGATGAAGCGAAAGAATTGGTACTGGAGCAGTTGGAGCTGGTAAAAAGAGGAGAGTTCCCGGATTGGATGCTTCCTGCCATCATCAACGATTTCAGGCTGCAGCGCATGAAGTCCCTGGAAACAGCGGACGGGCTGGCCACCAATCTTTACGATACCTATATCAAAGGCCGAAGCTGGGAACAGGAGCTGAATGAGCTGGACGACTATGCACGGTTTACAAAGGAAGATGTAGTAGCCTTTGCCAATGAATTTTTTAAGGATAATTACGTCATCGTCTACAAAGAAAAAGGCATCAATGAGAAACTGATCCGGGTGGATAATCCGGGCATTACGCCGATCAAAATAAACCGCGAGGCCCAATCGGAATTTCTGATAGAGATTCTTGCAGAAAAAACGGAGGATATTCAGCCGGAATTTATTGATTATCAGAAAGAAATTAAGACTGATGTGATAAAAGGCAAAAAAATAAGTTTCGTTAAAAATAAATACAACGATATTGCCCAGGTGCACTTTATTTTTCCTTTCGGAAGCGATCATGAACGTGACCTCGGAATTTCCATGCAGGTGCTTCAATACCTGGGAACCGCTGAATACGCTCCGGAAGAGCTGAAAAAAGAATTCTTCAAAATAGGAGTAAATAATGATTTTAAAACCACCAATGACCAGCTTCTGATTTCTTTAACCGGACTGGAAGAAAATATTGAGGCGGGAATTGCCCTTCTCCGGCATTGGATGGAAAATGTGGAGCCGGATCAGGAAATTTATAAAGATTTCGTGCAGACCGTCCTGGAAAACCGGGCAGCCATGAAGAAGGATAAAGGCAGGATTATGACGGCGCTCACAAACTATACGAAAATGGGAGCCTTCTCCCGCTTTACAGATATTATTTCCAAAGAAGAACTGGAAAACAGCAGCGTTGAAGTGTTTACCGACCGGATGAAAAAGTTGTTCAGGTTTCCGTATGAGATCTTTTTCTATGGCAGGAACTTCGGGGATTTCACGGCCTATATCGGAAAATATACGGAGCCGGAAACGCTTCAGATCCCGGAACCCAGGAAATATCCTGAGCCGGCAACCGGAGGAAATGTCTATTTCACCAGTTATGATATGGTGCAGATGGAAATGAGCAAAGTAGGAAAGGGGAAAGAAGTAATTCCTGAAAATTTCGGAAAAATCAATGTATTCAACGAGTATTTCGGTCGCGGGCTTTCATCGATCGTTTTCCAGGAAATCCGTGAGAGCAAGAGCCTGGCGTATTCTGCGTATGTTTCCTATGCCGCCAATTCGGAACTGAACCATCCGGATTATATTACCACCTATATCGGGACACAGCCGGATAAGCTTCAGATTGCCGTAGATACAATGACGGAACTGATGGCTGAGCTGCCGGAAGTGCCGGTACAGTTTGAAAATGCGAGGAATTCGGCCCTCAAGCAAATTGCTTCCCAAAGGGTAACGAGAACCAATATTTTCTTCAATACCTTACGGCTGAAAAAACTGAACATCCACCATGATTTCAGGAAAGACATCTATCATCAGATCGAAAGACTGAAATTTGATGATTTAAAAGCATTTTACAACCAATACATCAAACCGGTCGATTTCAATACTGCCATTATCGGTAAAAAAGAAAACCTGAACAGGGAGGCCGTCGATCAGATGGGAACCTTTAAAGAAGTAAGTCTGAAGGACATCTTCGGACATTAAAAAAGAGGCTTGGAAAAAGCCTCTTTTGTTTTTATGTCATGGCACAGTCGCCGTCGCCGTCCTGGAATCCGGGATCGAATGATTCGGGAAGATGGGCGATGAGGTCTTTGTGGAACATATACCTTCTTTCGATATTCCGTTTGTGTATGGCCGGGAATTTTTTTGAATTTTCGATGTGCCGGTTTATATCGGTCTGATAAGTTGTCAGCGTTATCACTTTATTTTTCAGGATAAAATAAATGAGAAAATCTACAAACTTATCCGGGCCTTTTTCTGAAAAGACATACGGGATTTTTAAATGTCCGTCCCGCAAAAGCAGGAGCGCACAGGTAACCGGCTCATTCTTTTCATTGAAAATTTTGATCCAGGAATACCGGAACTG
>JAKOOG010000158.1 GCA_022701545.1 Weeksellaceae bacterium
CCGGCCGGATATTTCCACCTTCGGCCTCAAAGCAGGATTCCAGGTTAACTTTTAAAATACAAACTCCTTCAGGCGAAGGAGTTTTTGTTTGCTAAAAATTTTTATAATATAGTTCTCAGGCTTTCAAACTGAATCCTGATGTTATATTGTTACACGCAAGGTTCAATGCACGTAAGGGGCTTTGCAGGGGCACTCAGGCAAGCTTCTTCCGGCATTGTCAGCAACCGGCAGAGTTCTTTACAGTTTGATGCAGGACTCACCTTTACACAACCGGAACCTTTGATTGATTTTAATTCTCGCTTCGTTAGTTTTTCAGATGCTTCATAATATTTGTTTTAATTTGATGCCCATTCTGTAGTGCTTTTCGGCTTCCGCAGTCATTAGCTGTTTAACAGCACCAAATATAAAAATATCTCCCTTTGGATTGATTAATTATGAAAAATTTAACTTCCCCGAAATACGGATAAAAAAAAACCTCAGCAATGCTGAGGTTTTGATTTTATAAAACGCTGAATTATGCGTTTGCTTCTACAGATACAAAAGATCTGTTGTTTGCTTTCTTTCTGAAAACTACTTTTCCGTCTACCAAAGCGAACAAAGTGTGATCTTTACCGATACCCACATTTGCACCTGGGTGATGCTGCGTACCTCTCTGTCTAACGATGATGTTTCCGGCAATAGCCTCCTGACCACCGAAAATCTTTACCCCTAATCTTTTGGAGTGTGATTCTCTACCGTTCTTGGAACTACCAACTCCTTTCTTGTGTGCCATTTTATTCTAAGGTTTTTTGGTTTAAAATTATTCTGCGCTTTCAGTTGCTTCAGCGTCAGCTTTCTTGGTTGTCTTTTTAGCAGGCTTTTCTGCTTTTTCAGCTCCTTCAAATCCTGTAATACCGGTAATTCGAATCTGAGTTAAAGATTGTCTGTGACCGTTTTTTACCTGATATCCTTTTCTTCTTTTCTTTTTGAAAACGATTACTTTATCAGCTTTTACGTGATCAAGGATCTCTGCTTCCACAGTGATTCCGCTTACAGCTGGGGCGCCTACAGTGATTGTACCGTTTACGGTAAGAAGAATCTTATCGAAAGAAACCTTTCCTCCTTTATCTCCTTTTAAACGGTGTACAAACAACTTCTGGTCTTGCTCAACTTTGTATTGAAGCCCTGCTATTTCTACAATTGCAAACATTGTTTATAAATTTTTAGTTATTTCGAGGTGCAAATATAAGAAATATTTTCTAATTCGTTCAAATTCAATTCAATCTTTTTTAAAATAAAATTTTAACTATGTTTTGAATAATTTATCACAATAAAGTGATATGTTGTATCGTTAAAATGAATAACTTCGTGATACAAAATATTTATATATGAAAAGAAACACCCATTTCCCGATTTTATTGGGAGCTATTGCTGCACTCTCATTGTCAGCATGTAACGACGACACGATGGAAACTCCCCTACCGGCTGAACAGCAGACGGAGAACCTGAAAATCGACCAACCCAACGCGCTTGAAAAAGTATGTTATTACGTAGACCAGTACTGGAGCTCCTCTTCGGTGCTGTTGACTTCGCTGCAAAATTCCACGGATACGAACTTCATGAATTCCCAGATGACAAAAATTGCAGGCATGTGGGGCAGGAGCAATCCGACGCTGAGATTCGTGAACGACCCTTCGAATTACAATTCTACCTACAATGCGATTTCCTATTCTACCGGAAAAATATACTATGGCTATGCCATTTACTATGATGCGAAATCAAAAGGCGGAGACATCGTCAATGCGATGATCCTTGCTCATGAGTACGGACACCAGCTGCAGTACATTTTCGGGCTGCCTTCCGTCACTGAGTCTACGGCAAGACCGAATGAACTGGAAGCGGACGGTTTCGCCGGGTACTACCTCAGAAGACCGAATGGCTACAACCAGACCAGTTTCGCGCAGATTGCCGCGGCCTATGAATTTGCCCAGAGCATCGGAGACTATCAGACCAACAGCGCCGGACACCATGGCACACCGCCTCAGAGAAGATCGGCTGTTCGTTTGGGATTTCTTTTAGGGCAATATAATCTTACCGCTTCGGATTTCGATTATAACTTCTTCTATTATTATCAGGGAGTTTTAAACGGAACTTACAAAATGGCAAAAAACAACAAATATCCGGAACTTGATGCCTATATGAAACAGTATCTGGATGAGATCAAAAAACTTCAGACCGGCGAAATTTCAGCTGAAGAATTCAAAAACTTAAAGTAATCATCATTTTTGAAATATCTTTTCATGGGAGGCAGGGCATTGGTCCTGTCTCTTTTTCTTTATGACAGAAATTCATAAAGTTTATTTATTTTTGAATATTCATATCCATGCAATGAAAAGAGACCTCTATATTGATTTCGCAAAAGGACTGGCAACCCTTTCCATTATATTTATCCATACGGCATTCTGGTCCGGGCAGTTTTACATTCTTCCGGAAATCAGGATATTTTCTCTGATTTTTGATGTCGCTTTGTTCTATGCACTGAGCGGGATTACCTCAGGTGCGAATATCGAGAAAACATTTTACAGGCTTCTGAAACTGCAGATCACCTACATGATCTTTGTAACCCTGCTTTTCTTCCTGGATTATTTCTTTAAAGTGTTCGGGCTGACTTTCTTTTCACTGGAATGGCTGCAGAATTTCTACTCGACTTTTGGATCTAAATATGCCACCACCAGTATTTCTACGGTTCCGCAATGGGAAAATCTGGGCAACTGGTATCTCCATCAATATACCAATGCCGATACGTTTCCTGTAGTAATGGGAAGTTTCTGGTATTTAAAAGTATATTATATCCTAACGGTTTTCGGAGTTCTGATTTTAAGATTTTTTCCGAAACACCTCAATTGGTTTATCGTTCTTTGTGGGGTCTTAACTTTATTATTCAATATATTCCCTGAGATTTATCCGTCCGGACAAGTGGGTTATGTTGCTTTTTACATGACCATTTTCCTCATAGGAAATAAGATGAAAGGCAAAAAAATTCCGGTGAAAATCATTCCCGTTCTTTATGCGGCCGTTGCAGCAGCTTTGGTCGGATTGTTTTCATTTTACGGAAATGAGGTTTTCTTTAAAATCAGTAAAAATAAATTTCCTCCCCAGACCCCTTATATCATCTGGACTTTATTTTCCCTGGTGACCCTCTTCGTATTCTACAACCGATTAAAGATCACAAAAGAAAATTTTGTGACCTATATCGGTAAAAATGCTATATTTTTCTATTTCGGGCAGGGCATCAGTTCTTCCTTAATCTACTTTCTTGTAGTTCCAATGAAAGAAATCATGCCGTGGTGGGTACTGATGATTTTAATTTACAGTATAAACGTCATTCTGGCCTTCCTCATTTCAGCCGGCCTGAAAAAGACGGATGAAACAGGCTGGAAGCTCCTCGAGTTCCTACGGAAGAAAACAGCTGCCAAAAATTAAGCTCTGCTTCTTCCGCCTCTCGCGATCAGTGCAATAATGATGATCAACAAAACAGCCCCTCCGATAAGGTACATCGGATCAGTATACCATTCCGTAGTAGTGGTGGTTTTCTGCTCTGTTGTTACGGCTCCGCTTCCTGTAGTGGTTGTTTCCTGAGCAAAAGTTAAAACAGATGTCGCCATAGTGAAGATCATTAGTAATAAAGCATTCACTCTTGACTTAAAGTTGGTAATTGTTTTCATAACTGATATTTTTAATTTGTTCTTTAAGTACTAACAAAAAAAATACCATCTCATTGAAAGGTTAGGATTACAAATCAATTTTTAATGAAAAATTTTAAACATAAATAAAACTTTAATCGTATTATAAATTATTTTAATTTTACACAAAATTTAAAACATGTTTAAGTTGAAACTTCCTACCGATCCAAGGTGGGCAAATATTGCTGAAGGAAACATTGAAGAAATTTTAACCGATCATGCCTGGTGTGAGCAGAAAGCCGCTACCAATGCCATCGGACTGATCACCATGCTCCCCGAATATCCGGAAATCGTAACCGAGCTTCTTGCCATTGCACAGGAAGAACTGGAGCATTTCGGGCAGGTTCATGAGATTATTAAGAAAAGAGGCTACACCTTCGGACGTACCCGAAAGGACGATTACGTAAACGAACTGGTAAACTTCATCCAGAAAGGCGGCAACAGGGATGATCTTATCGTCGATAAAATGCTTTTTGCAGCCATGATTGAAGCGAGAAGCTGCGAAAGATTTAAAGTGCTTACGGAAAACATCACGGACGAAGAACTCAAAGTATTTTACCGGGAACTGATGATTTCCGAAGCCAATCATTATACAACCTTCATTGGTTTTGCGAGACAGCTTGGAGACGAGGACAAAGTAAATAAACGCTGGGAAGAATGGCTGGAATATGAAGCCAAAATCATCCAGTCTTACGGAAAAGGGGAAACAATCCACGGATAACATTACGACATTGAAAAAACTGACGTTTGAAAATATGACCAATTTCTTCCTGAAAAATTTCTTTCAGGGATTAGTAATCATCGGCCCGATCGGGCTGACGATTTTCGTCATCTGGTATGTGGTAACGTCGATTGATAATATTATCCCTTCTGTGGCGAGGGAAATCCCGGGGCTGGTCTTTATTTCCACCATTCTGATTACCGCGCTGCTGGGCTTTCTGGGCAATAAGTTCGTGGTCGGGAAATTCTTTTTCGATTCTATGGACCGGCTGCTGGAAAAAACGCCCGGCGTAAAGCACATTTATACCCCGACAAAAGATGTAATGTCTTCCTTTGTGGGCGATAAGAAAAAATTTAACGATCCGGTTTGGGTAAAAACCAACGAAAATCCTGAAATCTGGAGAATCGGCTTTTTAACCCAGAGAGAAATGGCGGATGTAGAAAAGCACAATTACGTAGCCGTTTATCTTCCGCACTCGTATGCAATTTCCGGCTGGGTGATCGTTACCGAAGAAAAAAACATTAAACCGGTAGTCGGAATGACAGCGGCTTCTGCTATGAAATTTGCAGTGAGCGGCGGTGTGGCGGGCTTTCACTCCGATGACAATATTTTCAAGGCACCGGAATAGGTATTTATATAAACAATTTCATCCTGATATTGTTTCATCCACTTTTTACATATTTTGGCTAAAAGCCATTTTCTTTTCATTAAAATAAACTTACCAGGTATTATTTTTCGCGGTTATAATATTTTTAATGAAAAAATTACATCCTGCAACAAACAAAACCAACAACCACTAAAGATGGGCAAAGCTGCAATCATAGGCGCCGGCGTATCCGGACTGAGCATGGCAAATTATTTGGAAAAAAATAACATTGACTATCATCTGTACGAAAGAAGAACCCAAAATGACCTGAAAGGGCACGGATTTATTCTTCCCAAAGAAGGCATTGAATTTCTCTCCAACATCATTAATATCGACGACCTTTACGCAAAAGGAAGTTTTCTTAAAAAGTACATCCACTATAACCAGTCGGGTGAAATCATTTCCGAAAAAGACTTGGACAACGTTTTTGTGGTTTCCAGAAGCGCACTGATTGAAATTCTTGCTAAAGGTGTTCCTGCAGATAAGATTTCCTACAATTCCACCGTGAGGCTGGACGGTTTCACCAATGGAAAAGCTGAAATTACGGTAGATGACCGCGAAAAACTGGATGCGGATGTGGTGATTGCTTCCGACGGATCACGAAGCCGCATCCGCAGAACGATTTTCCAGGAAGAATCCATGAAAGCAGTGCTGGAAAATGAAGTGGTGAACATTATTGAAAATGAAGCATTGGCCAGTGAAATTGAGAGCAACTTCCTGAAGTTCCATCACGAAAACGGAGGGCTTACTTTTGGGGTATTAAAGCTTTCTTCTTCAAAAATCCTTTGGTATTGCCAGTTTGATATCACCAAATACTTCATCAATGAAGATTATACCCCGGACTGCATCAGGCAATTTATGATTGATAATTTCGGAACCTGGAATCCGCTGATTTCCTCCATCATCGAAGGCTCCAGCTACGAAAATGCCCATATCTGGCGGGTCTATGAACTGGAAAAGCTAAATCCTTTTTATCACCAAAACGTCGTATTCATCGGTGATGCCGCTCATCCGCTGATTCCTTTTACCAGCCAGGGTGTTACTTCTGCATTGAAAGATTCTTTTACATTGACGAATCTTTTAACCGAAGGAAATCCTCTTCAGGAAACCTTCCAACAATACGAAGAGGAAAGAAAGCCTGAAATCGACATCCACATTGCCAATGGAAGAGCTTTACTGGAGCAGTTCCTCTTACCACTGAACGAACAGCCAAAAAATACATTACCCATTTCATACAAATAGAATGTTTACAAATAAAGAGATCAATTTCGAAGCCCTGAAGCGAAAAGCGTATAACGGAAGATGGGCAACCCTTGAAGACGGTATTATCCCGTTGACAGCCGCAGATCCCGATTTCAGAATGTCGGAAGAAATAGAAAACGGAATCATAGAATATATTAAGGACGGCTATCTGAGCTACGGGCCTTTCTCCGGAATCCCGGAATTCAAAAAAAGTGTAGCTGAGCATTTTAACGTTGGGAAAAAAGGAAATTTTACGCCGGATAACGTTCTGGCTGTTAACAGTGCCGCCCAGGGAATGTTCCTTATTGCCAAATACGTCCTGAATCCCGGCGATGAAGCGATTATTTTTGATCCGGTGGATTTTCTGTTTAAAAAAACCGTGGAAGCTGTTGGCGGAAACATCCGTTTGTGCGCGGTAGACTCCGTAACCGGAGACATCGATTTTGAGATGCTGGTTTCCCTGATTTCCCCAAAAACAAAAATGATCAGCATCTGCAACCCGCATAATCCGGTAGGAAGGGTTTATTCCAGAGAAATCCTGAAGAAGATCTCCGAAATTGCGGCCGCCCATGACCTGTGGGTGATGAGCGATGAAATCTGGAGCGATATTGTTTATGACAAAAGAGAATTCAATACCTATTCTTCCGTTTCCGAGGAAGCCCGAAAGAAAAGCTTCACGGTATTCGGGTTTTCAAAGTCTTTTGGTATCGCAGGTTTGAGAATCGGCGCCGTTCTGTGCAATGATCAGGATGTACTGAATGATTTTACAGAGAAATCCCAGTTCAATTCCACTATTGAAGGAGTTTCCACCCTGTCACAGATTGCGGCAAGTGTTGCGATTGACCGGGCAAAACCGTGGTTCAACGATTTCCTTACGCATCTGCAGCACAACAGGGATTTGGCGCACAGCATGCTGGGCAATTCAGGAATTCTGACTCCCAACCTTCCGGAAGCCACCTTCGTTATTTTCCCGAAAATCGAAAACGGAATGTCGAGTGATGAGTTTGCCCGACACGTTTTAAAAGAAGGAAAAGTAGCCATTGTTCCGGGTTCGGAAAGATGGTTCGGAAAAGGTGCGGAAGGCCATATCCGGATCTGTTTCTCCACCTCTCAGGAAATCCTGACGGAAGGACTGAACCGATTGATCAACAGCTTTTAAATAAAGAATATCATAAACAATTCCGGACAGAAAATGAATTCTGCCCGGAATTATTGTTTAATGAAGAGAATGATTTTAACAAAAATTCCCCTTAACAGTTGAAATTTCATTTGACATTTAAGACCAGTGACTCTGGAACTAA
>JAKOOG010000169.1 GCA_022701545.1 Weeksellaceae bacterium
GGGTACAGACAGACCTTAATGACCAATACTTTCATCATCGGAACATTGATCTGTCTTCTGGCTATTCCGGACATCAACACCCCCATCTATTGGTTTATTCCGATTATTGCCATCCTCGGATTTTTCAACTCGATTCAGTTCACTTCCATGAATACCATTTCCATCGCCGATCTGCGGAATTTCCAGACGAGCAGCGGAAATTCACTGATATCCGTTAATCAGCAGCTGGCCATCGGTTTCGGGATCGCCTTCGGATTAATTGTTTTAAAGATTTTTGAAAACACCGACCTTATTCATGGGGAAATGCACAATGCCTTCCGCTGGACTTTTCTTACGGTAGGAATTCTTACCATTATTTCCGCGTTTATTTTCCGCAGGCTGCATCTTTCGGATGGGAAAAATATGCAGTCGAAGGAGGACTAGAAGTGAAGGCTGAGTGAGTCAATGGTGAATTTTGCTTCGCAAGCAAATGTCAATTGGTTAAGATTTAAAATACATAAAAAGATTTGTGACTTTAAGTGATTTACGGGTTTCCGTAAAAAATTGACAGGTAAGGTTATTACTTTTGGTTTGTAATTAACTATAAATTAAATAATAACTATGGCTTGGAGTTACAAAAAAAGAATCAAAGTAATACCGGGAGTTCATCTTAATTTCAGTAAGAAAGGAATATCTACTTCTATCGGAATAAAAGGAGCCAGTATCAATTTCAGTAACTCAGGAACTACAGTTAATACAAATATACTTGGGCTTTCAAACCGTTATCAACTTCGGAATTCAAAACCCAAACCCATTGCTGTACCTGATTATCCTGTACCTACCCATTTACCTGAGAACATCTTTAGTTCTGATATCCAAGAAATTACAAGTCAAAATATGCAGGGAATTAAGGAAGCAATTTTATTAGCTCACAATCAGAAAAACGAACTTATTTCAGATTTGGTAAAAATAAAAAGAACATTATCCATCACAAAAACTAAAAAAGTCCTTAGTTATATGTTTCTGTATGGACTTATTAATAAAAATGTTCGGCAAAATTCAGACCGTGATCTAAAAGCGCAGCAGGAAGCAATTCATCAGGTACAAAGGATGATCGAAAAATGCTACGTTAACTTTGAGATTGATTTTGATCCTCAAATCAAAGGAAAATTTGAAAAAGTATATGAGTCGTTCCGCCAGCTTACGGCTTCGCATAAAATATGGGATATTACCAGCGCACATTTTCAGGATAGGATAGCTGCACGCTCTTCTGCAAGTACAGTGGTAAACAGGCGGGAAGTCCGTTTTTCACTAAAATCCCTTCCATATATCCAATCCGAATATCAAGCTCTATATCTGAAAAATGCGAATGGTGCTGATATTTATATTTATCCAACGTTTATTGTAATGTATACGAATGAAACCGATTTTGCCATCATCGGAATTGATGAACTAAATTTTAATTATACCTTTACCCGTTTCACAGAAACCTCTACAGTTCCAAAAGATTCTAAAATCATCGATCAGACTTGGGCGAAGGTAAATAAAAACGGTACTCGCGATAAAAGGTTCAGTAATAATTATCAGATTCCGATTGTAAAATATGGTCATGTTCGACTCACCACTCAGACGGGATTACAGGAAGAATACGAATTCAGCAATTATGAATCTACAGAACTGTTCGGTCGTGCATTCAAAGATTTTCAGAATGAATTCATATAATTACTCAGAGAATATCTAATAAAGAAATTCACTGTTAATTCTAATGAAAATTCACCGACATCTTCTAGCCGTCAAATAATGGTACTACAGATACATCTTAATTTTACAATAGAATAACTTATTACCACAGATCAACGGATCTTTTCAATCGATGCTTTAATTTTGCTCACAGAATAAGGAAATAATTTCGCAAAGAAGTTTTTTTTCAAACTGATCAACAGATTATTCTTTTCCTTATTTTTATCATCGGGCTGCAAACGGAAACAGCTTAGGACAGAACAAAATTAAAAACCATACATATGTCAAACATCGGACTTATCATCGAAGAAAAATCAGCGGATATAGGAAACTTCTTAGTAGGAAGACTTCTGCCTTTCCGGGAGAAAAGAGCAGTCGGCCCTTTTGTATTTATTGACCATATGGGTCCTGCAGACCTGAACGATTACCAAAACCTGGACGTTCCGCCACATCCGCATATCGGGCTTTCTACGCTGACGTATCTGCTGGAAGGATCTATCTTTCACCGCGACAGTATCGGAAGTGCAGTTGAAATCCAGCCGGGAGCGGTAAACTGGATGACTGCCGGAAAAGGGGTTGTACATTCCGAAAGAACACCGGAATACCTGAGGCATTCGGATAAAAGACTGCACGGATTCCAGATCTGGGTAGGTCTTCCGAAACACCTGGAGCAGTCCGAACCGAGCTTCCACCACACGGAAGCCACCGATGTCCCGGTTTGGAAAGAAGACGGGATTCAGTATAAACTGATTGCCGGAGAAGCCTTCGGAAGAAAATCCCCGGTTCCCGTTCACAGCAAGTTATTTTTTATTGAAATTAAAACCAAAGAAGCCAGAACAATCAGTATCGGAAAAGATCTTTACGGTGAAGCGGCGATGTATGTGCTTGACGGAACCGTTTCCACAGACGGCAATTCTTACGGATCCAAACAGCTTCTGATTGCCAAAAACACCCAACTCTGCGAATTCGACATGAGCGAGAACGGAACAGTCTACCTTTTCGGCGGCGAACCTTTCGAAGAAGAACGTTTCATCTTCTGGAACTTCGTCAACTCCGACAAAGCGCTGATCGAACAGGCCAAAGTAAACTGGAACGATCAGAATCACGAGGCATTCCCGCTGGTTCCGGGCGATGATCAGGACTATGTACCGCTTCCCAAAGCGATTTTAAACAGAAAATAATCAGCGATGAAAATATTAGCCTTTGCAGGAAGCACTTCTTCCACTTCCATCAACAGGGAGCTTGTAAAATTCGTACTCAGAAATTTTCAGGAGGATGAAATCAATTTGATTGATCTGAACGATTTTGATATGCCTGTATTTTCTGTAGACCGCGAAAAGAAAGGTTTTCCGGATGAAGCCCATCATTTTTTAAAGGTTATTGAAGAATGTGATGTGATCATCTGCTCACTGGCGGAGCACAACAGGTCCTACAGTGCCGCCTTCAAAAATGTTTTTGACTGGTCTTCAAGGATTAACGTCAAAGTATTCCAGAACAAACCGATGTTCCTGATGTCCACTTCACCCGGAGGATATGGCGGCGGCAATGTGATGAATACGGCCAGAACCTTTTTCCCGAATTTCGGGGCAGATGTAAAAGAAACCTTTTCCCTGCCGAAATTTTATGAGAATTTTGATCTTGAAAGCGGCATCATCAATCCGGAAATGCTGAAGGAGCTGAAAAACAAGATCGAAAATTTTAAGCATCAGGTAAATAACTGATCATTGCATTATTGCAGAAACAGCAGATTATAAATTCAAAACAGAAACTATGGCCGTTACCGTAAAAGCAAGTTTAGGAAAAGAAAAATATTATACTGAAGTTATTGCCGGAGAAAACACGCTGATTACCGATGAACCGGTAGATAAAGGCGGCGGCAACAAAGGTTTCAACCCTTTTGAAATCCTGGCTGCTTCACTGGCAAGCTGCACGGCAGCAACCTTACGGATGTACATCGACCGGAAAGAATGGAATGTCGAAAAGATTGACGTGGAAGTGGAGCTTGAAAATTTCCCGCTGACGAAAAGAGCGATTTTCAAAAGGAACATCCGCTTTGAAGGCACGCATCTTGATGAAGAACAGATGAAAAGGCTGCACACGATTGCCGATGCCTGCCCGGTACATAAAATTTTAACCAACGATATCGAAATATTAACCCAATTTTCATCATATGATTGAAGTAAAACACACCAACGACGAGAAACGCGGAAGCTTTGAAGCTCTTATGGACGGAACCCATGCCGGTTTAATGACGTATACCTGGGCCGGAGAAGACCGGTTCATTATCGACCACACGGAAGTGGAAGAAGCCTACAACGGAAAAGGCGTAGGAAAGGAAATGCTGTATGCCGCCGTGGACTTTGCCCGGGAAAACGGGAAACATATTATTCCCCTCTGCCCTTTCGCCAAAGCGAATTTCCAGAAACACGAGGAACTTCAGGACGTTCTGGTGAATAATGCCTAAGCTTAAATGAGAGCCTGAGCTCAGGACCCAGATAAACTAATTCTGAATCAGCCTTTATACAACTACACCTTCCGGAAACCACTGCGGAAGGTTTTTTCTTTTTCAGGCAGAAGAGAAAAAAACTATATTTGCTAAAATTTAAATTAAAGCATGAATCCCGGAACTATTCTCCTGCTGTTTGTTTTTATCTATTTCATCGGGTTATTGGTCATTTCCTATTTTACAAGCCGAAACTCCGACAATCAATCGTTTTTTATCGGCAATAAAAAAAGTAAATGGTGGCTGGTGGCTTTCGGGATGATCGGGACCAGCCTGAGCGGAGTGACCTTCATTTCCGTTCCCGGAACCGTCGGAAAAATGACGGGAAGTGAATACATCTACGGCGGCTTCGAATATTACATGATGGTGATCGGCTTTTTCATCGGGTATTTTATTGTTGCCGCAATCCTGCTGCCGCTGTATTATAAAATGAATCTCACCTCGATTTATACCTATTTGGGGAAAAGGTTCAATGTGGAAGCGCATAAGATCGGCTCCATCTTTTTTATCATTTCAAGGGCAATCGGGGCAACGGCAAGGTTGTATCTGGTTGTAAATGTTCTGCAGATCTTTTTACTGGAAGGCTTGGGAGTTCCGTTCTGGGTAACCGCACTGGTGCTTCTGCTGATGGTGCTTTTATATACCTTTGAGGGTGGCGTAAAAACAATTGTCATTACCGATACGCTGCAGACTTCTTTTATGATCATCAGCCTGATTGCCTGCATCGTTTATATTTTATCGAATTTAAATTTATCCGCAGGCGAAGCCTACTCTATTTTAGAACAGAAAAATTACACCCATTTTATCAATTTCGACCCGAATTCCAAAACCTTTTTCCTGAAGACGATTATCGGAGGGATCTTTATTACCATAGCCATGACGGGACTGGACCAGGAAATGATGCAGAAAAATATCTCGGTAGACAACCTCAGAAACTCCAAGAAAAACATGCTGACCTTCGCCGGAACCCTGCTGTTTGTGAATCTGGCATTCCTCTTTTTGGGAGGCCTGCTCTATCTATT
>JAKOOG010000240.1 GCA_022701545.1 Weeksellaceae bacterium
ACTATGATTTGATATTATTATCAAATAAAACTATCTTGTTTAGAGCCTTCATTACTATCTTTGTTATATTTAGTTTAATGTTGAGATTAAGTGTAAAGATAGAAGCAAATGCAGATTATTATGGCTATTATTTTTTGCAAAAATCTACGTTCGAACTAAAAATTACTTCCATTTTAGGTGAGCCATATTTTCCTGTTTTAAATCTTATTATAAAATACATTACCGGGAAAGATGATGTTTTATCTATAATATATTATATCAATTTAATATTTTCCACGGTTTTTTTCGTTTGGGTCGCTAGTAAAAAAGACCTTAAATTATGGATAAAAGTTATTTTGTTTTCATTTGAATATTTCCTATTCACTTATACCACTATTCGAAATTCAGTAGCGTATATGTTGTTTGGAGTTTTAGTTTACGAATTGTTACATAAGCGAAAATATTATTTAGGATATTTTGCTTTTCTGAGTCATGTAAGTGTTGTTCCCGCACTGTTGGCAACACTACTGGAATTTAAAAAACCAACTTTAAAAAAGATAATATTGGTTATATTAGCTGCTGCAGTTTTTAGTCTTATTCTCAATTTGCCTATTTTTAATTTTATCAATGCAAAGTTTGATGCGTATTCCAATGTAGACCCAGATTCTGAAGTGGGTAAAAGTATCATTCATAAGATATATTTTGTCTTCATACTATTGCTGACAGGTTTTCTTTATTTTGTAAGTAGACCATCCGTATATAATACTTTTTACATTGGTATTTTTGCTATGTATGTAGGTTTATTTTTTGTAAGTCCTGTAATGGCATTTAGATTTTCTTTATATATTATAGTTTACCTCTGCTTGTATCCATTTTACAAAACATCAAAATTTGATAAAGCACTCAATTTTTTATCGATATTGCTAATCCTAATGTTTATCAAAGCTTTTGTTGATACTCACTCTGATATAAATTTATTGTAATGAAATTCTTAATAGTCCTGGCAACTTACAATGGACAAAAATATATAAAAGAACAAATTGATTCCATTCTTAATCAAGAAAATGTGGGAATTGATATTTTAGTAGGTGATGATAACAGTACTGATAATACGGTACCTGTAATAAAGGAAAATTTTCCTGAGATTTCAATTTTACAAAATAACCCGGGTACGGGTTCTGCAGCCAGCAATTTTCTGAAAATGATCAAGAATCTCAATTTTAAGGAAGATTTTGACTATGTTGCCTTTGCAGATCAGGACGATATTTGGCTGCCTGATAAAATGAATTCTGCATGTGAGTTGTTAGAAAAAAGTAAATCTGAATTATATTGTTCTAATTTAACTAAATGGGACACTTCCAATAATACATATACACTTTTGAAAAAAGATTTTCCTCAAAAGAAGTTTGATTACCTTTTTGAAGGAGGAAGTGCAGGCTGT
Source organism: Weeksellaceae bacterium (assembly GCA_022701545.1). Taxonomy (GTDB): domain Bacteria; phylum Bacteroidota; class Bacteroidia; order Flavobacteriales; family Weeksellaceae; genus Chryseobacterium. The sequence continues at coordinate 1,421 of JAKOOG010000240.1, forward strand.
ACCTATGTTTTTACCAAACACTTTGCAAAGAAACTTCAGGAATTTTTATTGACTCTTGATTCTTCTGATTGGAAAGGATTTTCACATGATTGGCTCATATACTTTTTTGCTCGTTCAAGAAATTACAAAGTAGCAATTGATGGAAATTCGTACATACATTATCGCTTGCATGAGGAAAATGTGCATGGACATCTCAACAAATTATCGTTCGCTACCATTAAAGAAAAATCACAGCATGTTTTAGACGGATATTATCAAAATCAAATAAAAAATTATATTAAATATTTGAGTCCTAATTCGATAGAATATAATATTTACAAGGAATTTTTAGGAAATTATTTTCGACGGAATCGTGTTATATGGAAATATAACACCCAATTAATGAGAGATAATAAAAAATTCTTGATATTTGCTTTACTCAATTTATTGAAATTTAAATAATGTATAAAAACTTAATAAAAAGATTCATTGATTTTACTTTTTCATTCTTGGGATTATTGATTCTAAGCCCAATCTTTATTATTGTAACGATTGGTTTGTATTTTGCAAATAATGGTAAACCTTTTTTTTTTCAGGCACGTCCAGGTTTAAAAGAGAAAAAATTCAACATTATCAAGTTTAAGACGATGAATGATAAAAAAGATAAAGATGGAAATTTGCTTTCTGATGCTGAAAGATTGACTCCGATCGGTGCATTTGTCCGTAAAACTTCTTTAGATGAGTTACCCCAATTAATAAATGTTTTAAAAGGAGATATGTCATTGATTGGACCACGTCCTTTACTTCCACAATATCTGCCACTATATAATGAAAAACAGAAACTTCGTCACAATGTACGGCCAGGTATTACAGGTTGGGCACAAGTTAATGGAAGAAATGCGATTTCATGGGAAAAAAAGTTTGAATTAGATGTTTGGTATGTGGATAATATATCCTTAATTTTGGATATCAAAATATATTTTCTAACCATTAAAAAAGTAATTATCAGGGAGGGCATCTCTCAGGAAGGGCAGGCTACCATGGAAGGATTTAACGGAAAGAATTAGAAGAATAGTATGAAAAGAAACCTAATAGAATATTTAGTCGAAACCGTAAAGCAGAAAGGAAATGCAGCTGCTGTTATCGAAAACGATAGAAAAATTACCTTTAATGAGCTCTATAAAAACATCTGCATCTTAGGGAATTACCTTCTTGAAAAATCGGATATCATCAATAAGCCTGTTGCCGTTTATCTTCCCAAATCAATCAACTGTGTTGTAGCGGATTTAGGGATTATGATTTCCGGGAACGCCTATCTTAATCTGGATATAAAAAGTCCCTCGCAACGTATCGAAAATATTCTTGATCTTGTTCAGCCGGAATTTATTTTAACCACAAAAAATTTGCTGAAAAGTCTGGAAGGCATTTATGCTTCGGAGAAAATTATCCTTATTGATGAACTGGAAGCCGGTAGCTATGCCGACGGACAATTGCTGGAGAGATTAAAGCGGAGAAGTATCGATACCGATATGTCATGTGTGATCAACACTTCAGGTTCTACAGGGACGCCGAAATCGGTTGCACTTAATCATAGAAGTTTCGTAGATTTTATTGAGGTCTCTGATGAAATCTTCCGGTTTTCGGAAAATGAAATCATAGGATCCTTGTCCCCGGTAATCTTTGATATTTTCAGTTATGAGCTCTGTATGCTGATTTCCAAAGGAAGCTGCATCGTGGTTCTGCCCGAGAATATGGCTGCTTTCCCAATAAAAATACTGGAGGAAATGCAAAAGACGAAAGTGAGCTTTATCTTCTGGGTGCCGACCATTATGGTGAATATCGCCAATATGGACCTGCTTACCAAAATAAATCTTGACAGCCTGAAACTGGTCTGGTTTGCTGGCGAGGTTTTTCCTACCAAACAATTCAATTACTGGAAAAAAACGCTTACCCATACAACATTTGCCAACCTTTACGGGCCAATTGAGATTACGCTGGACTGCACCTACTTTATCGTAGACCGGGATTTTGAAGACAATGAACCGTTGCCTATAGGGATTCCATACAGAAATACGGATGTCCTGATTATTACCGATGAAGACAAGCCGGCAGCAAGAGGAGAAGAAGGCGAACTATGCGTGAGGGGAAGCTCACTGGCTCTGGGCTACTACAATAATCCTGAGAAGACAGCTGCTGCATTTGTTCAAAATCCGTTAAATCCGCATTATCCCGAAGTTATTTACAGAACAGGAGATGTCGTGGCGCTTAATAATAGAGATGAAATTGTTTTTAAAGGCCGCAAAGATACACTCATCAAGCATCAGGGCTATAGAATTGAGATGGGCGAAATAGAGCATATTGTCGTAAATACCCTTAAAATTGCTAAAAATGCCTGCTGTGTTTACAATCGTGCCGATAAGGAAATCGTTCTGTATTACGAAAATTCTGAAGATATACAGCCTGCCGTTTTCAGAAAAGAGCTTTTGGCGAGCCTTCCGAAATATATGATTCCTACCGTATACATCCGTTATGATGAAATGCCGCGAAATCCGAACGGTAAGATCGATAGGGCCTTTTTGAATCAGAAAGCTAACGCATAGAAAAATGGAGCAATTCACGAATTTTACATATTCCGATATAAAATCCGAACTGTTTAGGTTAAAGTCTAAAGAAATGAAAACCAACTTCTTTATGACCGAATTACAATTCAACAGTTTAATGTCTGAAAATAAAATTCAGGGGTTTAAAACAGAAAAGGCGTGTTTTTTGCTGACAGAAGACGACGGATTCAGAAGGTTGTATTTTATTGTTTCGGATGTTGAAGAACTGAAACACTTTCTAAATAACGAAATTAAAAATTCTGATACCGACATTTCCGTTGAAACAGCTGGAAATTCCGCATATCTGCAAAGCATCAAAGATACTTTTCTGCAAAACGGGTTTTATGAATATTCTTCAATGGTCAGAATGAGTAAAAAAAGAAGTCAGGCTGAAGAAATAGATCTGGAGAACATTTATTTGCTTACCGCAGACAAGAAAAAGGAATTTCAGGAACTTTACAGGAAATATTTTGATAAATTTGTCGAGCGTATTCCTACCGGTGAAGAGATAGATGGATTCATTGAAAATAAAAATGCCTATTATTTATCAGATAATAATGAAATTCAAGGCTTTATTGTCTTTGAATGCCATGGGATAACCAGCCATTTGAGGTACTGGTTTGTACATCCGGATTATCGCAATAAGAAAATCGGTTCAAAACTTATTCAGCTGTTTTTTAACATCGGTGAAAATATTAAAAGAGAATTGTTTTGGGTGATTGAGAGTAACGAAAACGCCATAAAAAGATATAAGCATTTTGGGTTTGTTGAAGAAGACATGCACAATTTGATTTTAATAAATAAAAATAAAAAATATGAAGAACCAAATTATTGAAATATTAAACGGAATCCGTCCTGAGTTCGATTTCGGAACAGAAACAAATTTTATCTCTCAGGGGATGCTGGATTCTTTTGATTTGATAACCTTGGTAACGGAGCTTGATGAAGCTTTCGGGATTTCAATAGATGGTACGGATATTTTGCCGGAGAACTTCGAGTCGGTAGATGCCATAGAGGCTTTGCTTAAAAAGAACGGTGCACAATAATGAAAATTAATTTTTTAAACAAAAAAATTACGGGAATGCTCAGCATCCTGCCTTCAAACGAAGTGATGTTTGAAGATGAGATGCATAATTACAGCTTTTCCGAAGCGAAATCCCTGAAACTTAAGGCCGCAATGGGCTTCAAGTCAAAAAGGGTTGTAGCAGAAGAATCTACGACAAGCTTTGATCTTACGGTGGCAGGTCTCGATTATCTGTTCGAAAATGATCTGCTGGATAAAAGTTCAATCGATGCGATTCTCTTTGTAAGCCAAAGCCCGGAATTCATTATGCCGCCGACAAGCAATCTGTTGCATGGAAAATATGGTTTGGAAGAACGTGTATTTTGCATGGATATCAACCAGGGCTGTGCCGGATTTGTGGTCGGATTGCAGCAGGCTTTTATGTTGCTTAATAATGAAGGGATCAATAAGGTCGTTCTGTGCAACGCAGATGTGTTGAGCCCGAAAGTATCAAAATTCGACCGGAACAGCAATCCGCTGATCGGTGATGCCGCAGCAATTACTATTATCGAAAATACTTCCGACAACACGGCCATCGTGGGCGAAATAAGAATGGACGGATCCGGAGCCATGGCGCTCAATATTCCCGCAGGCGGCGCAAGAATGCCTATAACGGAAAAGACTTCAGAACTTTATGAGGATACTTTTGGTAATAAAAGAAGTAAAAATCATCTGGTAATGCAGGGCGACAATGTATTCAACTTTGTTCAGACGAAAGTTCCGGAGCAAATAAAAAATATCGTAGACAATTCTGATGACAGTGTAGAAAGCATCGATTATTTTTTATTTCATCAGCCCAACCGGTTTATGCTCCAGAAATTGGCAGATAAAATTGGTGTAAGCAGGGATAAACTGCCATTCAACGTGGTAGAAAACTTCGGTAACTCCAGCGGAGTGACTATACCGGTTGTAACCACCTATAATTTAGGCGAGCAACTGGAAACATCAGAACTGAAAGTGTGTTTCTCTGGTTTCGGAGTCGGGCTTACCTGGGGAACTATTATTATGAAACTCGGCAATTTAAACTTTTGCAGACTTATTTATAAATAAAAATTAAAAAATAAAATTATGGAAGATTTCTTGGAAAAAATGGCTGAAATAATGGAGGTGGACAGTGTAAATCCTTCTGATGAACTTACTTCTTTTGAAGCCTGGGATTCTCTGACCACATTATCGATTATCGCCCTGGCAGATGATGATTATCAGGTATCATTAACCAATGCGGAAATTACAGATGCTAAAACCATTGAAGGTTTACATCAACTAATTCTAAGCAAACAAAATGCATAAAAACTTTTTAGACTTTTCCGGAAAATCGATTCTTATAACAGGTGCAGGTTCGGGCATTGGAAAAGCTACAGCTTTGTATTTATCCTCAATAAATGCAAAGCTTCTTTTATTGGATATCAATGAAGAATCATTAAGGGAAACTTTAAAATCATGTAATGAAAACTGTGATTTTCTTGCTATTGATCTATCCGATTCTCACGGGATCAAAAATAAAGTAAGTGATAAGATAAAGACTTTCGGTGCATTGGACGGGATGGTCCACATTGCAGGAATTCCTTATGTTTCACCGTTGAAAACTTTAAATACCGATACCGTCGATAAAGTGCTAAAGGTAAATACCGTGGCTGCCCTTGAGCTGGCGAAAGTATTTACAAAACATAAATTCTACAATCCGGAGAATCCGTCAATCGTTTTTATTTCATCAGTTTACGGTCTGGTAGGTTCTGCTGCTAACGTAGCCTACGCAATGTCCAAATCGGCTTTGCATGGTATTACCAAATCGTTGGCCATAGAATTGGCGCCAAAACGTATCCGTGTAAATTGTGTAGCACCGGGTTTCATCAAGACCCAGATGCTGGATGATGTTTCAGGATCTTTTGATAATGGGTATAATGACAGATTAAACCAACTCCATCCTCTGGGACTGGGTGAAGCAGAAGATATTGCTTATGGAATTACCTATCTATTATCAGATATGAGCAAATGGGTAACAGGAAGTATTTTATCGGTAGATGGAGGTTTTACGGCACAATAATTTTATATGAAAGATACAATTTTTTTAACAGGAGCTACAGCAGGAATTGGCGAAGCATTAGCAATAACACTGTCTCAGCAATACAATATCATTCTCAGTGGAAGAAACACGGAGAAGTTGGAAGCCTTAAAATCAAAATGTCTGACTGAAAATTCAGTTTACATTTTGCCTTTGGATCTCTCCGACCTGGATCATCTGGAGAAAAATATTTCGTCTTTCCTCTCTGAAAATCAGTTAACCGTTGAAAAATTTGTCCACTGTGCAGGATTCATGAAAATGGTGCCTCTTAAGCTAGTTAGCCAGGACTTGATGCTGGAAACATTCAAAACCAACGTTTTTTCGGCAAATACGATTATAAAACTTTTGACCAACAAAAAAGCAAACAATTCTGCATTGAACAATGTGGTTCTAATTTCCAGCAACATCAGCAACCGTGGTGCAAAAGCAATGAGTACCTATGGTTCTTCGAAAGCGGCTTTAGACGGGTTAATGAGAAGCCTTGCCATAGAACTTGCCCCTAAGGTGCGTATTAATTCTGTTTTACCCGGAGCGGTGATTACAGAGATGACAAAATCGATTTTCGAAAATGAAGAGGTAAGTCAAAGAATGTCTGCTCAATATCCTTTGGGAATCGGTTTGCCCAACGATATAGCTGAAGCGGTGAGTTTCCTGTTGTCTGAGCATTCGAGATGGATGACCGGAGAGCAGATAACGGTTGACGGCGGAAGAAGTATTAATATTACGGGATAATGTTCAGCGTCCATTCGTTTATAAATTCACCTGTCGATTCTCTATCTTATATTCTGTCCAATCCTGAAAGCCAGGAAGCTTTAATTATTGATCCCGGTACGGAAAGTGATACCAGACTTACTGATCATCTGAATGATAACCGGCTTAACTTAAAATTTATTTTTCTTACTCACGAACATTTTGATCATATTCTGGGCGTGAATTTTTTAAGAGAAACATTTCCGGATGTGCTTGTGGTTTCCTCTTCTAAAACTTCTGACAGGCTGTCTAATCCTAAGAAAAATCTGGCCATTTTTCATAATCAAATAAATTTGATTGTAGAGAAAGCCGATATTTTAATAAGTGAAGGACCCCTTGAAATGATAAATTTGGAATTTGAGATCTTCAGTACTCCGGGACATACGGATTCGTCGGTAAGTCTGAAAATAGATAATTCTTTTTTTTCCGGAGATTTTCTTTTGCAGGGAAGCAGGATCGTCACGAATTTGCCAACAGGATCAAAAAAAGATTATCAGGAAAGTATTGAAAAATACAGCAGTATGCTTCAGGGAATAACGATTTATCCCGGGCATGGTGAAACTTACACTTTTGGAAATTAATAAAAGATGATAAAACCAATTATTTTTATAGGAGTCGGGGCGGTTGCCTCAGAAATAATTTCTTATTTGGAAGATATACAGAACCATGATCAGTCCAACGGATTTAAGATTTATGGATTCCTGGATGATAATGCAGATAATTTCGTCGCAAATTCTGAGAAATATGGTTTTAAAGAACCGTATTTGGGATTGGTAACAGAACACCGGTTCTCCGATCAGTATTCTTATATTTTTGGTTTTTCAAATCCAAGCAGTAAAGAAAAAATTATTCAGAATCTGGATCTGGAAAAACTGGATTTTCCGACCATTATTCATCCATCGGTGATCCTTTCCAAATCATCAAAACTTGGAAAAGGAAATATAATATATCCTAACTCGGTGATTGGTCCTAATTGTAAAATAGGGAACTTTAACCTAATTACCTCATACAGCTTTATCAGCCATGATTGTGAAATAGGGGATTATAATTTCTTTTCTACAGCAGGTTTAGCCGGAAATGTAAATATAGGCAGCAAAAACTTTTTCGGGATCAGAAGTACCGTGATCCCTTCAATAACCATCGGTTCTGAAAATACCATTCAGGCCGGAATGGTGATTGATAAAAATGTTTCTGATCATGAAACTGTTTTTTACCGCTTTAAAGAAAAAGTAACCATTATAAGATCTTAATAAAATGAACTCAAAAATCTGGCTCTCCTCACCACACATGGGAGGAAACGAGCAAAAATATGTGAATGAAGCTTTTGAGGCTAATTGGGTGGCTCCTTTGGGGCCTAATGTTGATGGTTTTGAAGAAGATTTGGAAAGATTTCTGGGCCATGATACCAAAA
>JAKOOG010000244.1 GCA_022701545.1 Weeksellaceae bacterium
TCAAGAATGTTTTTGCTCATTTCATCATCTTTGTTATAGATGAAAAAATTGTCATTCTCCTGGTTTTCAGTAATCCTGAACTTGGCCAGTGCATATTCTTCGTAATTGTAATTGTACTGGTCCAGGTGGTCCTGAGACAGATTCAGCAGCAAAGAAATGTACGGCCTGAAATTCTGAATGTCGTCCAGCTGAAAGGAGCTTACTTCCAATACATAATATTCATGGTTTTCGTCGGCTACCTGCTTAGCAAAGCTGTACCCGATATTTCCGCCCAGCCCTACGTTCAATCCGTCATTTTTCAGGATGTAGTAGATCAGGGAAGTCGTGGTTGTTTTTCCGTTGCTTCCGGTAATGGCAATGATCTTGGCATCGGTGAATTCCGAAGCAAATTCAATTTCGGAAGAAAGCCTGATGCCTTTTTCCTGAATCTTCTGAATCATATCGGCTTTTTTCGGGATGCCCGGGCTTTTGACGATCCAGTCTGCCCCCAGGATCCTTTCTTCATCGTGGCTTCCCTCTTCAAATTCAATGTCGTGATCAGTAAGAAACTGCCTGTAATTGTCCTTGATGGCACTTTTATCCGAAAGAAAGACTTCCAGGCCTTTCTTTTTCGCCAGATAGGCCGCTCCGCAACCGCTTTCTCCTCCTCCTAAAACAACTATTTTCATATCATCTTTGATTTAATGACTGAATAATTCGGTTAAAATCATTCAATTTTTAAATTAATTTTATCTCATCTTCAGTGTAATCAGGCATACAATAGCCAGCATTACCCCGATGATGATCATTCGGTTTACAATTTTGCTCTCATGAAAGCCGCCCTTCTGATAATGGTGATGTAAAGGGGACATCCTGAACAATCTATTGTTCTGGGCATATTCCAGCCCGAATTTTCTTTTTCTGTATTTAAAGACGACCACCTGAAGCATTACCGAAATATTTTCGATTAAGAAAATTCCGCAAAGCACAGGAATCATCAGTTCTTTTCTTAAAATAATCGCCAATACCGCAATCACGCCGCCCAGCATCAGGCTTCCGGTATCACCCATAAAAACCTGGGCAGGATAGGTATTGTACCAGAAAAACCCGATTACGGCCCCTACCATGGCTACTACGAAAATGGTGGTTTCACCCATATTGGGTAGGAACATGATGTTCAGGTAATCTGCAAAAATGATGTTCCCGGAGAGGTAGGCAAACAGGCCAAGCGCCAATAAAATGACGGTACTGGTTCCTGCCGCAAGCCCATCGATCCCATCGGTGATATTGGCTCCGTTTGACACGGCCGTTACAATGAAAATGACGATCGGGATAAAAACGACCCAGGCCCATTCATGGGCATCTTTATCATTCATCCAGAACAGTATTCCGCTGTAATCAAACTCATTATTTTTGGCAAAAGGCACGGTAGAAACCGCGATTTTCTCAGTAGCCATAAAATTCTGCTCTACATTATTCCTGTTGACGACTTTGGCGTCCGAATATTTTCTTTTGACCGTGATGTCAGGGTGGAAATACATGGTAACACCAATGATCAATCCCAATCCGACCTGACCTACGATTTTGAATTTACCGCTCAGTCCGTCTTTATTTTTTTTGATTTTCTTCAGATAATCATCCAGGAAACCGATCGCGCCCATCCAGATAACTGACACGATCAGAAGGACAATGTATATATTGGTGATTCTTGTAAAGAGCAGTACGGGAATAAGGGTGGCCAGAATAATGATCAGCCCTCCCATGGTAGGTGTTCCTTCCTTCTGTTTCTGCCCGTCTAATCCGAGATCGCGTACCAGTTCACCCATCTGCTTTGCCCGCAGGTAGTTGATGATTCTCTTACCGAACACCAGGGCAATGGTCAGGGAAAACAGAACCGCCATTCCGGCACGGAACGAGATGTATCTCAGCAGTCCCATTCCCGGAACGTGGATGCCGTGTTGGGTTAGATATTCGTATAGATAATATAACATTTCTTTATTATTGATGATTGATAATTGATGATTGATCTCTGAAAGTAATATTATTCTACTTTACTCTTTAATTTACTTTTATAAGTTGATGTTACTTTTAAAATTTCCAAAGATTCCTTCATGAGAATATTTGCAATCTCTTTAGAAATCATATTTATTTCCTCAATGACTTCAAGCCAAAATACAGTCTCATCAGCTTCTTCAACAACGATACAGATTTTAGCGTACTTCTCCTTACCGGATCTCGCTCTGCACATGGCTCTGTAATTTGCTGCTACAGAAGTTGCTGAACGAAATATTTGTTTTCTGATTACAGATACCTTATCAGAATATGGCAAGTCTGATAAGTCATTGATTATTCTTATTGCTAAAGCCTTTGTTCTCTTGGCAAAAATCTGGTTGTAATTGTTTTCCATCATTAATCAATTATCAATAATCATTTATGTTTATTTACTCATTAATTTCCAAAGCTCATTAATTGTTTCCTTATCATCAAAATGGTGTTTTACCCCATTGATTTCCTGATAGTTTTCATGCCCTTTTCCGGCTACGAGAACGATATCTTTCGGTTCTGCAAATTTGATGGCCATTTTGATGGCTTCCTTTCGGTCCGGGATGGAAGTATATTTGCTGAAGTTCTGAGGTTCAACACCTGCTTCAATTTCTTTGATAATGGCTGCCGGATCTTCCGTTCTGGGATTGTCCGACGTAAGGATGGCCAACGTGGATTTTTTCGTGGCAATATTTCCCATTTCAGGTCTTTTTGCATGATCCCTGTCGCCTCCGCAGCCAAATACGGTAATTAATCGTTCGTTTTTGGTCCGGATATCGTTGATGCTGTCCAGAATATTTTCCAGGGCATCCGGTGTATGGGCATAATCGACGATGAAGAAAATCCCGCCATCCGATTTAAAGGTTTCGAATCGTCCGGAAACTCTTTTCAGCTGACTGATCGCCTGGAGGATTTCTTCCTGTTCAAAGCCAAGTTCAGAAGCAATCCCAAATACCAGTAATAAATTATAGACATTGAATTTTCCGGTGAGGGTCGTCCAGAATTCCTTTCCGTTGAAGTTCAGCAGCATGCCGTTGAAATCGGCTTCGAGGAGTCTTCCGTGATAATCGGCCATGGTTTTCATTGCGTACGACTTTTTCGAAGCCTTCGTGTTCTGGAGCATAACGTTCCCGTTTTTGTCATCAACATTGGTAATGGCAATGGCTGTATGATCGAGTTCATCGAAAAATCTCTTCTTCGTTTTCAGATATTCGTCGAATGTTTTATGAAAATCCAGATGATCGTGGGTCAGGTTGGTGAAACCTGCGATCTTAAAATGTAGCCCTTCGATTCTGTTTTGGGCAATGCCGTGGGAGCTTACTTCCATAAAGGCAAATTCGCATCCTTCTTCAACAGCCTGGGCTAATATTTTATTGATGGTGATGATATCCGGAGTGGTATGGGTCGCAGGAATCACCTGGTCGGCAATCCTGATTTCCACCGTAGACAACAAGGCTGAATCATACCCCAGATTTTTAAAGACATCAAAAAGCAACGTGGAAACCGAGGTTTTTCCATTGGTTCCGGTAACGCCGATTAATTTTAATTTTTCGGAAGGGTTTCCATAGAAATTGGAAGCCAGATGCCCTAAAGCTCTGGATGAATCCTTTACTTTCACGTATGTGACGTTTTCATCCTGATGTTCAGGGAATTCTTCACAGACAATGGCTTTCGCCCCTTTTTCAACCGATGCTGCAATAAATGAATGTCCGTCCACAACGGTTCCTCTTATGGCAATGTATAAAGAGGTTTCCGTTACCTTTCTGCTGTCGAAAACCAGTTCGGAAACTTCCAGGCTGTCAGTGCCAAGGATTTCCAGTACCGGGATTCTTTTTAATAATTCATTTAGCTGCATGTATCTGATGCTTTATCTTTTAATATTCTATTTTCAACAGGATTCCATCCTGTCCTGGTTTAAATCATCCTTTTCGGATCAGGTTTTAATTTTGCAGGGATAAATAAATCCTCTGGTTTTTGCTGATCGTCGTCCCTTCCGTCGGGAACTGCTCCGTAATTCTTCCGACACCTTTGTAATCGACGCGGTAGCCGAGGTTTTCCAGCTGCGGGATTACGTTTTTACCGATTAATCCGACGACATTAGGCATCTGCTTATGATTGACGGCGACTTTTACATTCGGTTCCACCATTTTATTGAGGTTTACCTTTTTGTCTACCAGCATTTCTTTTTCAACATTCTGCGGCGTTTTCAGGAAGGTCTTTCCTGCAATTTCCTTAAACACCGGTGCGGCAACGGTTGCTCCGTAAAATCCTTTTGCGGTATTCGGTTCGCTGATCATCACATAACAGGTGTATTTCGGATTATCAGCAGGGTAGAAGCCTGCAAATGAAGCCCGGTACTTCATCGGGCCGGGCAGCCAGTATTCAAATCTTGCCGTTCCTGTCTTTCCTGCCATTTTCAGGTTAGGGGTAAAAATACTTTTTCCGGTACCTTTCTCAACGGCTTTGGTAAGGGCGTGGGTCATCATTTTGATGGCTTTCTCGGAAGCCATTTTGCTGACCATCACTTCCGGTTTGGCCGTATAGGAGACTTTGCCGTCTTTCATGATTTTATCGATGAAAAGAGGCTTCAGCATCTTACCGTTGTTGGCAACTCCGTTATAGAAAGTAGCCAGTTGCAGTAAATTAATGTTGGAAGCATAGCCGTAGGCAAGCGATGCCAGCGCAGCAGGATTCCATCTTTTGCTCTCTGGTGTCACAAACCTTGGTTTGGTAATTCCGGGAAGCTCGATGTCCATTTTGTCAAAAAGTTTGCAGCGTCTCAGATGATCAAGGAAAATCTGCGGCTTTTCGGCGTAATATTTTGTAATTAATTTTGCTGACCCTACGTTACTGGATTTTGCCAGCACATCACTGATGTCATATATGCCATGACCGTGGCCGTCTGAAATTCGTTGCTTGGCATATACCCAGACGCCGTTTCCTACGTCTACCGTTGTATTTTCGTCGATAAAGCCATCGTCCATGGCTGCCAGCAGGGAAATGGTTTTAAAAGTGGAGCCCGGCTCAATATTGTCTTTCAGGGCATAATTGTAAGAGTCCACATAATCGCCTTCGTCGGTTTTTCTTAAATTAACCATGGCACGGACTTTCCCGGTGCCTACTTCCATAACAATCACGGTTCCGTGTTTTGCTTCGAAATTAATCAGTTGTTTCTGCAGCGCGGAATGGGCAATGTCCTGAATCCTGAGGTCTAAGGTCGTATAAACATCTTCGCCGTCAATCGGTTCCTGGACTTTCCAGAAATCGATGGGTTTCCATTGGGAGGAGTTGATTCGCTGCTCCAGTCTTTTCCCGTCCGTTCCTCTTAAATATTTTGAAAAGGCACCCTCAAGCCCGGCGGTGTGTACGCCGTCATCCATTCCGATGGTTCCGGCGCCGATCTCCGTTGTGGCGAGCTCCCTTTTGTAGTTTCTGTCTACAATGAACCCCCCTTTATTCTTCCCTTTTTTGAATATCGGAAACTGACGGATTCTATCGTACTGATCGAAGTCAAGGCCTTTCACCAAAGCGTAATACTGGTTCTTCTTTTTTCTTTGCTCGTCAAATTTCTTTCTGAATTCGCCTCTCGGCTTTCCGAACATTTTACCTAAAGAATCACTTAAGGCACCGATGTTATTGGTGTACAGTGTGTCTTTCATCGTTTTGAAATCCAGATAGATGTCATAACGCATCACGGTGGTGGCAAGGATGGATCCGTCTGAGGCAAACAGGTTTCCTCTGGCGGCTTTTAAGGTCGCTTCGCGGTAGTTTTTGTTGATGTAATCGTCTTTTATTTCCTGAACGTTGGTATTCTGAAGGATAACAATCCTTGCAAGGAACAGGGTAAACACGCACAAAGCCACCACTGCGAAGAGGTAGCCCCACCGTAAGGTTTTCTTACGTTTGTTGTCGTATTCATTTTGCTTTTGCATCTGTACTGTCCAGTTTTATTAGCAATTTATGAGGATGGTTTTCCAGGGTCATCAGAGAATCCCGTGCTACTTCCTTCCCCAGTTCCGATTCCATTTTTACTTTAATCAGCTTACTTTGTGCGTAAGCGTTCCGCGATTTATATTCTTCTGTTTCTTCTTTTAGAGCGTTTACAATTTTAATTTTTTTGTTGACGAGATGGTTGGTGTAAATCATCGCCATCATCAGGACAAAGAGCAGCAGGAAATACTTATAGTGTATTTTGATCTCGTCACGGTTCAGGAAATTTCCTTTTATAATGTCTATAAAAGTAAGTCTCTTCTGAGGACGGTTGGTTGTTGCTCTTTTTGCCAATTTATTGTCAATTTGCTTCGCAGTGAATTCGCTTTGCTTGTGAATGGTCATTTTAAATTCACATTTGACTATTCACCATTCACTTTTATACTTTAATTCCTGTTCTCATTTTAGCACTTCGGGCTCTGGAGTTTTCCTCGATTTCGCTTTCGTCGGGAACGATCGCTTTGCTCTTTACCAGCTCAAATGCTTTTTTATAATTTCCGTAAATGTCTCTTTCGGGCTCGCCCTCAAACATTCCGTTTTTTAAAAACCTTTTTACCAGCCGGTCTTCCAGAGAATGGTAGGAAATCACCACCAGCCTTCCTTCAGGTTTTAAAATATGATAGGCCTGGACCAGCATTTCCTTTAAAACTTCCAGTTCCTGGTTCACTTCAATCCGGATCGCCTGGAACAGCTGGGCATAAAATTTATTCACTTTATGCGGCGGAAGATAACTGAACAGTTTTTTCAGGTCTTCCGTGGTGTTGATGCTTTTTATTTTCCGGTGATGAACAATGTCCCTCGCCAGTTTCCTGGCTTCTCTCAGTTCGCCGTAGTAATAAAAAATATCCGCAAGCTGCTCTTCCTCGTAATCATTAATCACCCTTTTGGCATCAAGGCCCTGCATCACATTCATTCTCATATCCAGCGGCGCATTGCTCCTGGTAGAGAATCCTCTGTCGGCTTCATCAAACTGATGGGACGAAACGCCTAAATCGGCCAGAATCCCGTCGACCTGGGAAACTCCATAGATGAGCAACGAATTTTCCAGGAACCTGAAATTCTGATTGATCAGGGTAAACCGCGGATCGTCGATGGTGTTTTTTAACGCATCGAGATCCTGATCAAAACTGAACAGTTTTCCCTTACCGGAAAGCCGGCTCAGTATTTCTCTTGAATGGCCTCCGCCGCCAAAAGTACAGTCTACATAGGTTCCGTCTGGATTCGTCACCAAATCATCAACACTTTGCTTCAACAAAACGGGGTTATGATACATGCTTAAGGTGTGTTTTTTTTTCGCCTTTCCGGCGGTTATTCTTCATCTAAAGAGCCCATTACATCTTCGGCAAGGCTGGCAAAATCGGCTTCGTCTATGGAAATTACCTTTTCATACGCTTCTTTGTCCCAGACCTCGAAAAGTTCTCCTGCCCCGGTAATCACGATGTCTTTCTGAAGACCGGCGAAAACCGTAAGGTCTTTTGAGATCTGCAGCCTTCCCGCATTATCCAATTCTACCGTTTTTACTCCTGCCGTAAACATTCTGATGAAATCAGCATTCTTTTTTACAAAACGATTCAGTTTATTGATCTTGCCCATCATTTTATCCCATGCAGTCATGGGGTAAACTTCCAGGCAGGACTGGAACACAGATCTTTTGACCACAAATGCCTTATCATCGAAGTTCTCCATCTGTTTGATTAAAGAGGAAGGAACTTTTAAGCGGCCTTTGTCGTCAATTTTACACTCATATGTCCCAATGAAACTTTTCATTTGGGACAAATTTATATAATAATTTCTAAATCCTCCCACTTTTTACCACTTTTTACCTTAATGTTAATAAGTTTTATTAAAGATTTAATTTCGGGGGTTTAATATTCTGATATGATGCAGGTTGTAAGAAGTATTATTTGTCCCATACAAAAGAGTTTCACAAAAAAGTGAAGAAAAAGGAGTTTGGTATATTATTTTTATTTTAAATTAGAGTATTCAAAATATTTTTGAGGTTTAATTTGTATTTTTGCAAGGCTTTATTAAGGCATTTTATGATATTCAGTACAAAAAAAGAAAAGAAATATACCTTTATAGAGGCGGGAGAGGGACATCCATTGGTGTTGCTGCACGGTTTGATGGGTGGATTGAGCAATTTCGATAAGATGGTGGATTTTTTTTCAGACAGGGGATTCAAAGTATATGTTCCCCAGCTGCCGATCTACGAGTTGCCGGTACTTAATACAAATCTTACAACGTTGGCGAAGTATATTGCCAAATTTCTCGAAGCCCATGTGGAAGGCCCTGCAACGATTGTCGGGAACTCTATGGGCGGACATATCGGACTTATCCTGACCCTGGCAAGGCCGGATCTGGTTAAAAATCTTGTACTTACCGGAAGCTCAGGTCTTTATGAAAGGACTTTCGGGGACAGTTTCCCGAGAAAGAACGACCGTTCCTATATCAGAAAAAAAACGGAAGAGGTTTTTTACGACCCTGCTGTGGCCACCGAAGATCTTGTAGACGAGGTTTTTGCCGTGGTGAATGACCGGATGAAAGGCATAAAAACCGTGATGCTGGCAAGAAGCGCCATCAAACACAATATGCTGAACGATCTGCCGAAGATCAAAACGCCGACCTGCCTGATCTGGGGAAGGAATGACAATGTAACGCCTCCCGAAGTTGCGGAAGACATGCATAAATTTATTCCGGATTCGGAGCTGTTCTGGATCGATAAATGCGGCCACGCAGCGATGATGGAAAAGGCGGATGAATTCAACGAAATTCTTTACAGCTGGCTGAAAAATAAAGTTTAAAATATAGAATAGGAAGTAGGTTTGCTTCCTATTTTTTTTGAGTATAAGCCTTTCAAAAGAGTTATGGCTTATTTATATGTTCTTCATATTTATAATGGCCCTGCTTAAAAATCCTTATATTTCGTTAATCTGCTGTTTTATAGATGCATAAAGCTGTTGGGATTGCCTTGGAATTTGTTAGATTGGCACTTAAGTTTTTATGGCGGCTTTTTTATTACGATATTTGAAGAATTAAAATATGCAAAGAAATGGTTATTAAGACAGCAACGTTTGTAAAGAGCAGCGGAAAATGGCAGGACTGCCCGGAAGCCACCTTGCCGGAATATGCTTTTATCGGAAGGTCGAATGTGGGAAAATCTTCGTTGATCAATGCAATGATGAACCATAAGGATCTTGCGAAGACTTCCGGAACTCCGGGAAAAACACAGCTTATCAACCATTTTCTGGTCAATGAAAACTGGTATCTTACCGATTTGCCGGGATACGGCTATGCCAAAGTTTCCAAATCGATCCGAAAGGATTTCGAAAAGCTGATCACCAATTATATCTTAAACCGAAGAAATCTGGTCAACCTTTTTGTACTGGTAGATTCCAGGCATAAACCCCAGACGATCGACCTGGAATTTATCCAGTGGTGCGGGGAAAGCGGGGTGCCTTTCTCGATTGTTTTCACGAAAGTGGACAAGCTGAAACCGAATACTGCCCTACAGAATGTGGAACATTATAAGGCGGAACTGCATAAAACCTGGGAAGACCTGCCGGAAATCTATGTAACCTCTGCCGAAAAGAAAGAAGGCTGTGACGAAATCCTGCATTTCATCCAAAAAACCAACGAATTTCTGGTCAATAACAGTGTAAGCTTCGATGAGTAATATAATCTGGAAAATAAAAACGTTTGACGAATTTACGGTTCCCGAGCTGTACGCCGTTATCAAAGCCAGGGTTGATGTTTTTGTCGTAGAGCAGAACTGCCCATATCCGGACCTGGACGGTTATGATCAGAAGGCCATTCACCTGTGGGCAGAAGAAAATGGTGAAATACTCGCTTACTGCAGGATCTTCGATAAAGGGATCAAATATAATGAAGCCTCCATCGGAAGGGTTCTGACCACGGAAAAGGCAAGAGGCAAAAGCTTGGGGAAACAGCTGATTACCT
>JAKOOG010000250.1 GCA_022701545.1 Weeksellaceae bacterium
GCCCTAATCCGTCCACGGGTCAGGGGACCATTAACCTAACGACGTTCCAGAGCCAGTTTGTAACCAATCCGGCAAACTTCACCTTCACTTACAGCGTTGGCGGAACTCCGATTACTAATCCTGCCAATTTCCAGTTCAGCGGAAATACAACGGTGTCAGTAAGGATTAAAGACAATGCAGGGCTTTTATGTGATAACCCGGACGGCAAAATCCTGCTGACCCTGTCTCCGTTCACAGCAACTGCGGCGACCCTTACCGAATGTAATAACAACAACGCCGGAACGGCAACTTTCAACCTGACGCTTGCCAATGTAAACGAGCCTGCCGGTTCTACCAAAAAGTTTTATACAACGATGGCGAATCTCAACGCAGGTACCAATGAGATTACAAATCCGACCGCCTATGTATCTGCAGCCGGAACCGTATATGTAAAAGTGACGACTCCGCAGGGATGTCAGGGTTCCGCACCCATTACCCTGGCATTCTACCCGCAAATCGCATCGCAGGATGCAACCATAGAATCGTGCTATATTGATGTTGCGCCGACCACGGCCTTATTCAATCTTATACAGGCCAATGTAACCTCAGCTACAGGCGTCGTGAAGAGGTATTTCAAAACACAGGCTGATGCTCTGGCAGGAACCAATGAAATTTTAAACCCTACGGCTTATATTGCAACATCATCAATGGTTTATGTAAGAATTACCAATGTTACGAACTGTTTTGTGATCGTTAAAATAACCCTGAAAGTTCTTCCTCCGATCTATTCTTCGGTTCTGAAAGACAAAACCATCTGTATTGATGCCAAGACCAGCCTTGATGCAGGACCGGGCTTCGACACTTACTTATGGAGTACCGGAGCGACCACACAGGCTATCCAGAACATTGCTCCGGGACAATATTGGGTCCAATTAAAAACCGGAAGATGTACAACATTGCAGACCGTGAAGGTAAATGCTGCAAGCCAGCCGGTGATTTCAAGCATCGATATCAGCAACAATACCATTACCGTTAATGTAAAAGGCGGGAAAGGACCTTTCCAGTATTCCCTGGACGGGATAAAATGGCAGGATTTCAATGTATTCACAGGACTTCCGAGAGGCGAAGTTACCGTGTATGTAAAAGATTCTTACAACTGTACGCCGATCCATGTTCAGATCACCGTACCTAATCTGATCAATGCCATCACGCCAAACGGGGACAATGTAAACGACGTTATCGACTATTCAGCTTTAGCGTATAAGAAAAACCTTGTCTTCACCGTGTATGACCGATATGGAAACAAACTCTATGAAGCCAACAAGATAAGAGACTTCAAATGGGACGGAACTTCCGGCAACAAAAAGATACTGACCGGCACTTACTGGTATACCATTACTTGGAATGAGAATGATAAAAACAATACGCAAACGTCTTACAACGGCTGGGTATTGGTAAAAAACAGGGAATAATATATGCTGAAAGATCACTCCGACCGGAGTGGTCTTTTTTTATTTCAACCATACATTTTAATTAAAAGAAAGGATTTATTGCGTTTTTAATCAAGATTTTAAAAACGGTGATCGTATAAATCGGTTCATCATATTAATCATTAGCCAATTTGCTCAAATGAAAAAACTATTACTCATTAATTTTTTTATCATTTTCCTATGTTTTAGCGGAAAAATTTCTGCGCAGACATATCAGCTTACCGGAAATCCTGTTAATACAACAGGTTGGGATCTTGTGTCCAATGCCACGGTAAGCTCGGATTTTGTACAGCTTACCCAGGATATCACCAGCCAGTTTGGGGTGGTAAAACTTTCAACGCCCATTAATCTTAAATACTGTGACAAATGGAAAGTGGAATTCGATTTCAGGATCGACGGAAACGGAACCGCAACTTACGGCCGTGGCGACGGGTTTACTTTCTGGTATCTCAGCAATCCTCCAACCGGTTTTACAGGCGGCGGCGGTCTGGGAATCCCTTCTAACGCCAACGGACTGATGGTGGGTTTTGATATTTTCAACAATTCCACAGAAGGCCAGATGAGCAAGGTACACGTGCTTTACGGTACCAATAATTTACCCGTGGGAAATAACAATATCGAATACAACAATACCCCGGGAAGTACTTTCCACACGGCAGACCTGAACCCTACCCAGCCGTTTGTAGGATCAACCTACAAGCATGTCATCGTAAACGGGACCATCGATCCTCTGAATGCCAACATCTGGAATATTAAAATCCAGCTGGACGGTGTTGTACTGGTAGACCAGCCTTTTACCGCTTCAGGGGGTGCTGTGGGGATGACAACCGGCTACTTCGGATTTTCTGCCGCTACCGGAGGTGCAAGCGCAAGGCATTCAATTAAAAATGCTAAAATCTATATCGATAAAGTTCCGATCCTTACGAATACCATTACTCCTTTTGTGTGTATAAATCCTTCATCAGGAAGCGGAACGGTAGATTTAACCTCTTTTCAGAACCAGTTTGTAACCAATCCGTCCAATTATGTGTTTACGTACTTTGGGCCCGGAGGAACACCGATTGCCACTCCTTCGAATTACGCCTATCCCGCAGGAACCACAACGGTTACCGTGGTGGTAAAAGATCCGTCTTCCACCCTCTGCGATAACGGTGACGGAAAAATCATACTGACGCCTGCCGCTTTTGCAGCCAATGATGCAACACTTACCGGCTGTAATAATGACAACGCAGGAGGTGCCGTTTTCAACCTAACCAATGCATCACTTTCTTCTGTCCCGGGAAGTACATCGGTGTTTTACAATTCGATGTATGACTTAAACAACCACATCAATCCAATTCCCAATCCTTCAGCATTTTTCTCGCCGGCAGCTACCATTTATGCCCAGGTAACCACGCCGCAGGGCTGTACAGATGTTGCAGACATTACGTTGTCCATCTCTCCGGTCGTGGTGGTACAGAATGCTACGTTACGGGCCTGCGCGATTGCTTCAAACCCTTCTACAGGACTGTTCGACCTTACCACAGCCCTAGTATCTTCCCAGCCGGGAACCAAAACATATTATCCGTCTTTGGCAGATGCACAAAACGGAACCAACCCGATTCCGACACCTGCTGCCTATATTTCTCCGAATGGTACCGTATTTATCAAAGTAACCAATGCAAACGGCTGCTATGCCATTGCGAAAGTTACCCTGATCGTTATTCCGCAGGTGTTCTCTATGCTTTTGGATGATAAGATTATCTGTATGGAAGATACGACGACCCTGGATGCAGGTCCCGGATTCTCCGGTTACAAATGGAGCACCGGCGCAACCAGCCAGAGCATTAGTAACGTAACGGTTGGAACCTACTGGGTGGACCTGAAAACAGGGGATTGCACCGCAAGACAGACTGTAAAGGTATATGCCGCCCAGCAGCCTGTAATTACCAGTGTCGACATTTCCGGCACAACCGTTACAGTGTATGCAAACGGGGGAACAGCACCTTATAAATATTCAATGGACGGAATTCACTGGCAGGATGCCAACGAATTCAAAAATGTACCGAGAGGAGACAGTCAGGTATATGTAAAAGACGCTTACGACTGTGACCCGATCACCATTACCATCGTTGTGCCGAACCTGATTAATGTAATAACCCCGAATGGCGATGGTGTAAATGATGTTATCGATTACTCAGCCCTTGCAGGGAAGAAGAATCTGATTTTCAATATTTATGACCGATACGGTGCAAAAATTCACGAGGCTGACAAATCCAACCGATACAAATGGGACGGAACCGTCGGCGGACGAAAAGTATCTACCGGAAACTACTGGTATTCTGTTTCATGGAATGAAAATGACAAGAAGAGTACGCCAATCAAATACTCCGGATGGATTCTGGTAAAAAACAGAGATTAGAAAAGTAACCATTCCATATAAGACGAAAAGATCACTTCAAAATTATTTGAAGTGATCTTTTTTTAGTCTAATTTAGAATAAGATATTTTGCTTTATCGTTATTTAATTCACATTCAATCATTAAATTTGTCCTATGAATTATTTGGAGGCTCTAAGCAGAAGATATTCTGTAAAAAAATTTAACAACGGTATTATTCCTCAGGAAATATTGCACAATATTCTTGAATCGGGAAAATTATCGGCAAGTTCCCTGGGCCTCCAGCCTTATGAAATCCTGATCGTGGAAAGCGAGGAGATGAAGAAAAAATTAATTCCGGCTTTTTATAATCCGTCCCAGATTTCCACCTGTTCCCATCTGGTTGTTATTGTGGCCAAAAGAATGGTAGACGACAATTATATCAACGGCTATTTCCGGCACATCTCCAAAGTAAGGGATACGCCCCTGGAAAAGCTGGATCTTTTTAAAAACAGCATCAATCAACATATTAACCAAAAGACTCAAGATGAAATTTTCAGCTGGGCAGAAAAGCAAGCCTACATTGTTCTGGCAAACCTTATGTATGCCGCAGCGATCGAAAATGTAGATACCTGCCCGATGGAAGGCTTCCGCCAGGAACTTATTGAAGAGCTTTTAAGCATCAATCCTGAGACCGAAAAAGTAAGCGTTACCCTTGCATTAGGCTACCGCTCGGAGGAAGATCATTTTCAGCATATGAAAAAAGTGAGAAAACCAAACGAAAAATTGTTTAAATTTATTTAACCATTTAGACAATTTGTCTTAAACCAAGGATATGATAAAAGCGGATGTATTAGTAATCGGTTCCGGAATTTCGGGACTTTCTTATGCCATAAAAGTTTCTGAGCAGCTTCCCGATGCCAAAATAATCATTGTAACCAAGTCGGACGAAGACGAAAGCAACACCAAATATGCCCAGGGCGGCCTTGCGGTCGTTACGGATTCTAAAAATGACAATTTCCAGAAACATATCGAAGACACCATGCGTGCCGGCGACGGGGCAAACGAACGCGACGTTGTAGAAATGGTGGTTACGGAAGCCCCGGCGAGATTTAATGAGATCGTGGAATGGGGTGCCAACTTCGATATGAAGAACGGAGAATTTGCGCTGGGAAGAGAAGGCGGCCATACCGAGAACAGGATTGTACATCATAAAGACATCACCGGTTTTGAGATTGAAAGAGCCCTGCTGGAAACGGCCAATAAAAGCGAAAACATTGAGATTTTAGACCATCACTACGTAATCGACATCATCACGCAGCATCATGTTCCCGGAAAAGAACTGAATGAAGGCGACATCCACTGTTACGGGGCCTACATTTTGGATGAAAAATCGAAGAAAATCAAAAAAATCACTTCAAAAATTACCCTGGTAGCAACGGGCGGAGCCGGCCATGTTTACAAAAATACCACCAACCCGACCATCGCCACAGGAGACGGAATTGCTTTTGTGGCAAGAGCGAAAGGAAAAGTTTCCAATATGCAGTATTACCAGTTTCACCCGACGGCTTTATACAGCAAGATCGACGGGATGCTGTTCCTGATTTCGGAAGCCGTTCGCGGTGACGGGGCCAAACTCAGGACCAAAAGAGGCGAAAAATTCATGCACAAATATGATGAGCGTGAAGAACTGGCTTCCCGGGATATCGTGGCCAGAGCCATTGATGCGGAAATGAAAATTACGGGTGATGAATATGTAGGACTCGACTGCCGTGAAATGAACCACGAAAAATTCCTGGAACATTTCCCCAACATTTACAAAAAATGCAAAGACGAAGGCATTGATCCTTTTACCCAGCTGATTCCTGTGGTGCCTGCCTGCCATTACCTGATGGGAGGCATCGAAGTCGACCGGGACGGGCAGTCTTCCATCAGAAATCTTTTCGGTGTAGGAGAATGTACCAATTCCGGGCTTCACGGCGCCAACAGACTGGCCTCCAATTCTTTACTGGAAGGCCTTGTTTTTGGACATAATGCCGCAATGAAAACCGTTAAGCTTCTGAATGAGAACAATTTCAACTTCGATGATTTAAAGGCCGTTCCGGAATGGGATGAAGAAGGCATGAAGATCATGGACGAAATGGTAATTGTTTCTTACCTCCGGAAACAGCTTCAGGAAATGATGAGCGACCTGGTAGGTATCGTCAGGAGCAACCGCCGTCTCAGCATGGCTTTGCAGAAACACCAGGAAATTGCAGCGGCCGTCGATGAAATTTACCACTACTCTATTCTTTCCCCCCAATTATCGGAACTGAGAAATTTAACTACCGTGGCGCACCTCATCATTACCCAGTCGATGGAAATGACGGAAAATAAGGGTGCGTTTTATAATAAAGACCTGGTTTAATTTTTATTAATAATGAAAACTCTGAATCTGAATATTCTTACAACAGTCAATATTTTATTCTATTCAAGAATAACTTTTTCATTGATTTGTGGTTTTTCATTATTAAATTTTTGGGGAGAAAATAGAAAGATTGACAATTTTTCCAATGGAGTTATCCTAGTAGGAATAATATTTTCATGTCTTTTTTTTGGATTGTATGGAGTGACATTATTAAAGAAAATCCTTATTCCTAGATCTAAATATCCATTAGTTTTAAATCTTTTATGCAATATAAAAGGTTTAGGAAAGCCTTATTATTATGGAAGTTTAAAATTTGATTTAAATAATATAATTCAGGATAATAAATTACGCTTAACTTTATATTATATCAATAATCTACAGTATCCAATTTTAACATTTGATGCAAATAAAATCATTTATTATACCCAGGAATATGATTGGAAGAATTTTAAATGGAACTATAAAACAATACCTCAAGGAAGAGGAGAAAAGCAGATAATAGAATTTCAGGGAATTAATCAAAATAATTCAAAAATAAAAGATGTCATAGATTTTGAAAAAATAGATGCAAAAGATAATGAAGTTCTTTTACTTTTTATCATTCATGATCTCTTGTTTGGAAAAAAATCTTCCTTTTATTACTAAATTTAAAAATATGAAAAGACCGACCTACGTTACCGATAAAGTTTTAAAACAATTCATTAATAACGCTCTGGAAGAAGATATCCAGGATGGCGATCATTCTACCCTTTCCACGATTCCGAAAGACCTGGAGCAAAGTGCCAAACTGTTGGTAAAACAGGACTGCATTCTTGCCGGAGTGGAGCTGGCTGAAATTATTTTTAAAACATTTGACAAAAACCTGAAAGTTGAAACCTTCGTAAAAGATGGAGACGCTGTAAAAGTTGGTGATGTTGCTTTTATTGTAACAGGAAGCGCACGTTCGATTCTTTCCACGGAAAGACTGGTATTAAATTGTATGCAGCGGATGAGCGGGATTGCAACTTTAACCCACGACTGGGATTCCAGATTGGTCGGCACCAAAACCAAGCTTCTGGACACCCGGAAAACGACCCCGAACTTCAGGGTTTGTGAAAAATGGGCAGTGGCCATCGGCGGCGGAACCAATCACCGGTACGGACTTTATGATATGATCATGCTCAAAGACAACCATATCGATTATAACGGAAGCATTACCAGTGCTGTAAAAATGGCAAAAGATTATATCAAAAAGAACAAGAAAAAATTAAAAATAGAGGTTGAAACCCGAAATCTTGAAGAAGTTCAGGAAGCTATCAATGCAAAAGTCGACAGGATCATGCTCGACAATATGGATGTCAAAACCATGAAAAAAGCCGTTAAGCTTATCAATGGCGCCTGCGAAACCGAAGCGTCAGGCGGAATTACCCGTGAACAACTTAAGGAAATTGCCTCTACAGGCGTTACCTATATCTCTGCCGGAGCCCTGACACACTCTGCCGACAATATGGATCTAAGTCTTAAAGCCGTTAAATAGGGATTGAATTTTCAATAAAAATAATTATATTTTGTTAAAAATTCAATAATGTGATTTTTTTCATGTGAATTCTCAACTATTATTCAATACATTGTAAATCAGAAATTTAAACCTTATTGAGAATGGTTAAAAATTAACATACAGTTAATATTAGTTAAAATATATTTCCTCAATTTTGCAGAAAATTTAATCTAACTATTACTAACGATTATGAAATTAATCAACAAATCAATGCTTACTGCGATAATCACCTTATCCACAGCAAGCGTTTATTATGCTCAACAGGTTCAGGATACTGTAAAAGATGCAAGATCCAAAGACATTGATGAGGTAGTGTTAATCGGAGTTGCGGATATCGCAAAAGATAGAAAAACTCCGGTAGCTGTTTCTACAATCAAAGAAGCACAAATCGTTGAAAGATTAGGAAACCAGGAATTCCCTGAGATCCTGAATACCACGCCATCCGTATACGCAACCAAAGCAGGAGGAGGTTTTGGAGACTCTAAAATTAATATTAGAGGATTTGCACAAGAAAATATTGCCGTAATGGTAAACGGTGTTCCAGTAAACGATATGGAAACCGGGGCTGTTTACTGGTCAAACTGGGCCGGACTTTCTGATGTTACTTCTGCAATGCAGGTACAGAGAGGTCTTGGTTCTTCTAAGTTGGCAATCGCTTCTGTAGGGGGTACAATAAATGTACTAACTAGAGCGGCCGATAAAAAGCAAGGAGGAATTGTTTCTCTAGGATTGGGTAATAATGATTATTTAAAAACTTTATTCGCCTACAATACCGGGAAATCCTCAACAGGTTGGGCTTCTTCATTTTTGATGAGCAGAACTGCAGGATCCATGTATGCAGACGGAACTCAGTTTGAAGGATATAACTATTATTTTGCTTTAGGATATAATAAACCTGGCAGCAAACATGATCTACAATTTACTATCACAGGTGCTCCGCAATGGCACAACCAAAGAACAACGTATTCTACCATCCAGAATTATATAAGATATAATTCTGATAATGACGGAACTCCGAACAGAAGATACAATGCTGACTGGGGATATAGAAACGGAGATGTTCTTTCCAACAGAGTAAACTATTATCACAAGCCCGTAATGTCTTTAAACTGGGATTGGAATATCAGTTCAAAATCTAAATTAAACTCTGTATTCTACGCTTCTTTCGGTCGAGGTGGTGGAACTGGAGATCTTGGTAGAATTCCAACAGGAGTAGCATCAAATACAGGCGGTGTTAACAGTTTTGTTGATGGAAACGGACAAATTAACTATGATCAGATTTTTGCAACGAATGCAGGAATCAACGTAAATACAGCAGGCCAGGGAAGTACTTTGGTTAGAAGATCTTCTATCAATTCCCACAACTGGTTCGGAGCCATTATCAGTTTCAATCATAAGATTAATGATAATTTAAATTTCACAATCGGTACTGACGATAGATATTATTACGGATATCACTATCAAGTATTGTCTGATCTTTACGGTGCATCTGGATACAAGGATATTACTAATAAAAATTTATATACTGCACCTGGAAACGTTTATACAGTAACGCCTAGAGTTGTTTCAAATACTTTCAAGCCTGAACCTACTTTCAATCCTTTTGGCGGAAAGAGAAATAGTATAGACGATATGGTTGGATTTAATAACGATGGAGAAGTATTATGGTATGGTGGTTTTGGACAGTTAGAATATTCTAATGATAAATTATCAGCTTTCGTTTCCGGAGCTTTATCTAACCAGTCTTTCCAAAGAATCGATCACTTTATTATTGATGGAGTATCATTATTAAATGGGCAACAGGCAGGATTTAAAAATTCTACTGCTACAAATGCTACTGTAGCTCAACCAACCGCTACAAACCCTATTTTATATGAGAAAACAGGATTCAAAGATATCTTAGGATATAATATAAAGGCAGGTGCCAACTATAATATTGACGAGCATCATAATGTTTTTGCAAATATTGGATATTATTCGAAGCAACCTTTCTTAAATGCGGTGTATCCAAATAATAAAAACTATTTAAATCCAAATCTTACAAACGAGAAAATCTTTGGAATTGAAGCAGGTTACGGTTTCCGTTCAGGTATCTTTACGGCAAATGTCAATCTTTACAGAACCGAATGGAAAGACCGATTCTTAAGAAGAGGAAATTTATCTTACACTTATCCTGATCCAGCTAATCCAGGTACAACGATTTCGACAACAACTGCTTATTCAAACATTCAGGGAATTACAGAAATTCACCAAGGATTTGAACTCGAAGCAAATGCCAACGTTCATAAAATGTTAAGCGTATTCGGTATGCTTTCTGTAGGAGATTGGTACTATAAAGGAAATGCTCAGGGTAATATCTTTAGTGAAACCAACGAGCAGATTGGTTCAGATGCCCAAACTTTATATATTGATAAAGTAAAAGTGGGTGGAGCGGCGCAAACTTCTGCAGCATTAGGTTTTGCCTTTAAACCGACAGACTGGTTTTCATTTGATGCAACATACAGAGGTATTAAAAATCTTTATGCGAACCTGAACCTTTTAAACTTCTCTAATCAGGCATCTGCTGATCAAGGAGCGTTAAAATTACCGTCTTATGGATTAGTTGATTTAGGTATTTCTTTTAAAATTAAATTAAATAACCCTAAACAATTCTTTACGCTTAGAGGTAATGTTTACAACTTGTTAGACAAGACGTATATTGCAGAATCTAATACAAACATTCATTCAAATCTTTCGAAATCTGAATACGCGTCTCTTAACCCAACGCGTACTCCGGCTCAGATTGATAGTGATTATGTTTCTTACCAAGCTGCAGGAAACTGGAATGGTGTAAGCCAGCAGAACCAAGTGTATTTCGGTTACGGAAGAACATGGGCTGCCACATTGTCTTTCAACTTCTAATCAATATAAAAACATTAGATTTTATCCCTACAAATCCCGGCATTTCGCCGGGATTTTTTTGTTATCTTTGTGTACTTTAAAAAAACAAAAAATAGATTATGGAATTTTACAACATTTTGCT
>JAKOOG010000261.1 GCA_022701545.1 Weeksellaceae bacterium
GCTTAGGCTTTTTTACTCAGACTATACAAAAGCAGTATTCCTAAAGGATGCTGCTTTTTTACTTACCAATACCATAGAGGCTGCTGTATTAATTTAAATATTTCCTAAATTAGCCCAACACAAAAACACACCTTATGACGGAAAAATTACTCCAATACCTTTGGAACTACAAAGTGTTCAGCGGTTTCGATTTTAAAACCATAGCGGGCGATCCGGTGGAGATCCTGGACTTCGGCAAATGGAATACCGATGCCGGACCGGATTTTTTAGCAGGGAAAATTAAAATGAACGGAGTCGTTTTCGCAGGAAATATCGAACTGCACGTCAAATCCTCCGACTGGATTTTCCACAACCACTCCATTGACCCGAATTACCGGAACATTATCCTTCACGTCGTTTTTCAGCATGATCTTGAAATCGCCGAACTTACAGAGCAGAATATTCCGACGCTTGAACTGAAAGACCATATCGATACGGCTATTCTCTGGAAATATGAAAAGCTGATCAGCGGAACGCAGTTTATCCCGTGCGAGCATATTTTCGATCCCGGTAAAATTCCGGTTGGTTTCCACGAATCAAACGTCCTGAAAAAGCTGGAGGAAAAATCTGCCGAACTGGAGCAAAATCTGGTTCGGTCTAAAAATAATTTTGAAGCGGTCCTGTTTCACAGCCTGGCCTATTCTTTCGGGTTAAAAGTAAATGCTTTTATCTTCAGGCAAATCGCAGAAAGTATAGATTTCACTGTCCTTAACAAGATCCGCCAGAACCGTAGTCAGCTGGAAGCCCTGCTTTTTGGAATGGCTGGCTGGCTGGACAGGCCCGAAGACGAAGAGACGAAAATATGGCAGCGTGAATTTAATTTTATCCGTGCCAAATTCAATCTTTCGGATCTGAAATTCCGTCCGAAATTCTCACGGCTCCGCCCACCGAATTTTCCGACCATCCGTCTGTCGCAGCTTGCCGGATTATACCATGAGCATCAAAACCTCTTTTCGAAAATCATCCGGGTAAAAAAAGCGGAAGAATTGTTTGAACTGCTGCAGGATGTAAAAGCTTCGGCGTATTGGGATAACCGTTTTAATTTCGGGAAATCCTCTTCCGTCAGTCAGCCCAAAATCCTTACCAAAGATTTTATGGAACTCATCATACTCAATACGATCCTTCCTCTGAAATATACCTATCACAAATATCACCGGGAAGAAATTGCGGATGAGATCCTCCGTTTTTATCAAAATATCCCGGCAGAAAAAAACTCAGTGACGGCAGGCTGGAAAACCCTGGGCATGAAGTGCCATACGGCATTGGAAAGCCAGAGCCTGATTTATCATTTTAAACATTCCTGCGAAGAAAAAAATTGCTTACATTGCAGTATTGGATTTAAACTTTTAAAAGAACCTTCGCATGCTAGATAATATCCGCCACAAGATGGAAAGAGAATGGTTTGGAGTGCTCACCAGAACAGGGGCAAAGCTGGGCATTCCGGTCTCCAAGCTGCGCGTATTTTTCATTTACTCCACATTCGCAACGGCAGGTTTTTTCTTTTTAATTTATTTGGGGCTGGCCTTTACGCTTTGGGTGAAAGATATTTTCATCACCCGGAGACCCAGTGTTTTTGATTTATAATTATGGAATTTTTACAGATTACTTCTGCTGAAGACTACAGGGTTCAGGAGATTTTTGAAGCCTATTGCAAAACTTTTCCCGAAAATGAAAGACGGGATTGGAACAAATTAGCCCCGCTTTTTTCACATCCCAAAGTAAAGATCATTTCGGTAATGCACGATGCTAAAAATATCGGCTATCTGATGATCTGGGAACTGAGCAGCTTTGCTTTTGTAGAACATTTTGAGGTTTTTGAAGACTTCAGAAACCAAAAGCTGGGATCCGCCATTACCCAATATCTTTTTGAAAATTATCCGCGGATCATTCTGGAAATCGAACACGGCCACTTAAACGAGGAAACGCAGCGGCGCTATTCCTTTTACCAGAAAAATGGTTTTGCCCTCATTGATGAAATGTATGTGCAGCCAAGCTACGGCCAGGGAAAAGATCCTATGGAATTGTGGCTGCTTGCCAATTACATCCCTGAAAACCTGAAGGAGATCAAAGACGAAATATACGATATCGTTTATCATTAAAATAAAATCCGAAGCCTTGAGGCTTCGGATTTCTGATTTGTTTCAAAAATTTAATACCAATTATAAAATATGACCAGCTTTATCGATGACTTGACATCAATTGACTTCATATTCCAGTTTAATGGTAATACTCGCTTCTTTATCTTTTGATGCCGTATTGAAAGTTCCGCCATAAGAATAATCTTCATTGGAATTCGGAGCCGTAATCTGAATGACCCCCATGGTTGCTTTTTTCAGATTTCCCAGGCTGCTGCCCGAATTTTCCGCAATTTTCTCCGCCCTTTCTCTGGCATCTTTGGTTGCAGAGGCAATCATTTCCTGTTTAACGGTGGATAGTTTTGTATAAAAATAATTGGGAGAAGAAGAGGTAAATTCGATTCCGCGATTGATAATCTCAGTGATATTTCTGGAAAGGTTT
Organism: Weeksellaceae bacterium; assembly: GCA_022701545.1. Taxonomy (GTDB): domain Bacteria; phylum Bacteroidota; class Bacteroidia; order Flavobacteriales; family Weeksellaceae; genus Chryseobacterium. Next base: position 2,557 of record JAKOOG010000261.1, read on the forward strand.
TCAATTTTTGCCACCTCCCTGCTTTCGATGGAAACATTCTGCGTAAGATTATATCCCGTGAATTCGTTCTGGACATTATTGCCGTTGGAATCGGTATAATTTTTAAACTGTTTCTGAATATCTACTGAGGAAAAAACTATTTCACTCTGTTTAACACCTTTTGACAGTAAATAATCGTTGATCGCTTTTCTGTCCAAAGCCAATTCATCATAAGCCGATTTCAGGTCAAAATTGTTTTTGGAAAAACTTCCCGACCACGTAATAAGGTCAGAAGTGAATTGTTTGGTGCCCAATCCCGTAACAGCAATTGTATTTTCAGATTTATTTCTGTTCCTGATCGCATTTCCCAAAAGCCCAAGGCCGATTACAAACCCTAATGCTCCTATAGCGGTCGCAATACTATTTTTATTCATAAAATTTGTGATTTTAAAATTCCTGTTAAAAATTAATTACTAGTCGTATTGATTCGATCAATTCCCATTCCAAATTTTAAGATTTCTTTAACATTTATTTTGCTTTCAGCCTCTCAACAAAAACAGGAAAAGCATTCTCCATTCTGGACAGGGCACCCGATAAATTTTTAGCCCTTACAAAAGTTCGGGACTGTGGCTGATTAACAAATGAAAATTCTATGAATTCGGAAATCCTTTCGGCAGGGATTCCTTCTTTGATAAAATACTCATCATCTACCCGGTCTCTGATCCAGGCAATATCTTCCTGAAGATCATCATACCGGTACTGCCGTTTCATTCTCCTGGCATCTCCGCTGATGAGATCATACAGGCCCTGCACATTCAGATTTCCCAAAAGAATCGGAATCAGAACCTGCTTTATATCCGCAGGGGTTTCCCGCATTTTACCCACCGGCTGCGGCAGGCCTACTGCATCTTCGACAATCTGCGACTGATCCGGTTTGGCAACAGCTTTTGAATCTTTGGCAATATCTCCCGTAATTTTCATGACTTCCACTTCTTCAATTTCCTGAGCAACCCTTGTAAGACGGATATTCAATTCTTTATTGATGCCATACATCGCTTTTATAGAAGATCTTTCAAAACCGTTTCTTATAAACCTGATTTCGTCGTCAGGAGAAGCAATTTCAATAGCGAAAGCACCGTCAGCTGAAGTATATGTTTTCCTGTCGGTTGACATGTTCATTACCGTCACCGCCGGCAACGCGATTCCATCGTCATCGGTAATTCTCCCGGAGATCTTCTGCTGGGAAAACAGATGGATAAAAAGAAAAAAAAGTATAATCGATAACCCGGACTTCATGGGATCTACTTTTGAGTTTGGGGTGCTCTGTAAGATGAAATTCTTACCAATACCGCTCTCTGAAACCTCATCAGATCGGCATCGCTGCAAAAACCGTATTTCAGGATATTTTTCCGCTCAAAGCCTCCTGCTAAAACATAATAGATAAAATGCTGGATAAAAGTCTTATCAATTTTCAGGTCTGTGAAATACTTTTCTCCCAAAGCATAAGCCAGATAATTGGCAAAATCCAGATCATCCCATTTATCTTTTACTGTACCAATAGAAAAGCCCTGTCCTTTCGGCTGTACAAACTCGCCCGGCCTTGCGGCCATAATCCTGGGATCCGATTTCTGAGACATATAGACCGCCAAATCACTTTTCAGTTTTTCTACTTTTTTCGGAGCATTCAGGTTTTTGGAGTCGATTTTCAGGTCTCCTGTAAGATTTTTCTTGATTTCAACTTCAGCAATAAGCTGTGCAGCCCTTACCAAGGTTACATTAACAGATGAACTTATATTTTCGCGGGTGACTTTTTTATTGATCCTTTCATAACCGGTCTTTACAAAACGCAGCTCATCCCCTGCCCGTCCTGAAATCATAAAATGCCCGTCCCGGTTGCTTAAGACCCTTTCATCCGTTCTGATGTTGATTACCGTAACATCCGGGATTTCGTTATTGTCTTCAGAAGCAATCTTCCCGAAGATATAATCCTGAGCACTGATGTTGATGAAAAAAACAGTAAATAAAATAAAGAATAGTTTAATTTTCACGGACAGTTTTTTATGGAACAAAACTAAAGTTATTTTCACACTAAACCATAAGTTTAACCACAGTTAACGCGTTTTAGCATTTCTTTTGGAATTTTGTTTTTAAAACTGTTAAATACAGGTATAGAATTGTTAAAATTTCATACAAAAATTAGCTAAATTGCAGTTTGAATTCCATTTAATTTATGCAAAATTCTTATACGGTAATCAATGCTTCGGCAGGCTCGGGGAAAACTTACGTCCTGGTCCAAAGGCTCCTGATGATTTGCCTCCGCTATCCTAATCAGCAACAGTCGATCAGGAATATTCTTGCATTGACCTTTACCAATAAGGCCGCTAATGAGATGAAGGAAAGAATCCTAACGTGGCTCAGTAATTTCTCTGCCGATAATTTTGCTGAAAACGGGGATTTAAAGAATATCCAGAAAGCTTTTGAAGAAGAGGGCTTGAAAATAACCATTGATGAGCTTCACCACCGGGCAAAAAAAATGCTGGATTATGTCCTTCACAACTATTCCACACTAAATATCGGAACGATCGACCGCTTCAATTCGAGACTGGTAAGGAGCTTTTCTTATGAATTGGGGCTGGCCAAAAATTTTAACCTTGAAATAGAGGCAGAACCTTATCTTATAGAAGCCGTTGACAAAATGCTGGACCAGATCGGGGAAAATGAGGTAATCTCCAACTCGTTTATGGATTATGTAGATTACAGTCTTGAAAATAATGAAAGGATCAATTTAAATAAAAGCCTGTACGGTTCGGCAAAGGAATTCGTAAAAGATATTCATTATGAACATCTTAAAAACAATAAGGATTTCGATAACACCAACTATGAAAATACGAAGAACACACTTCGGAAAGAGATTTCCCTAAATAAAAAGCTGGCCGCCGATCTTGCTGCAACGTCCATCGAGCTGTTCAGGTCCAAAAATATAGAGATTGAAGATTTTGCGCAGGGAAAAAATGGGATCGGAGGTTTTTTCACCAAAGTTTTAGATTTTTATCAGCAAAAAAGAGCGGGGTTTCCTTTTCCGACCACTGCGGAAGAATCGGTGGTAAACAACTACCGGAAAGGCGCTTCGTCAAAATCAAAAAACAAAGAGCCTGAAATTTTTGAAGTGCTGGAGCAGCTGCTGGAAAACAGGATGAAGCTGATTTTTCTCTACATCGAAACCCAGAAAAAAGAGAAAATTTTATCGGCCCTGCTTCCTTTGAAAGTGAATAAGGATATCCAGGATGAATTGAAAAAGATCGAAGAAGAAAATGACCTGGTTTTACTTTCGAAATTTAATATCCTGATCAACGAAAATCTTAAAAATGAACCATCTGCTTTTATTTATGAAAAAGTAGGCTCGCAGTTTCAGCATTATTTCTTTGATGAATTTCAGGATACTTCGGAGCTGCAGTGGCAGAACTTCCTTCCGTTGAGAGATCATTCCATTTCTACAGAAAATACTTCTTTTACCTTGGTGGGCGATCCTAAACAGAGCATCTACCGTTTCCGGGGGGGAGAAAGCAAACTGATGCTGGACATCATCAATAAAAAGGAAAGAACTCCTAAACAGGCAGATCTTCTGGTATTGAAAGACAACTGGCGAAGTGCCAAAAATATTGTGCATTTTAACAATGACCTTTACAAATACCATTCGGAATACCTTACGGAAGAGCACCGGAATATTTTCGGAACCGATGGCGTACAGAATCCGAAATCTTCGATGGACGGCCGTGTGAAAGTAAATCTTATCGAAAATCTCACCAATGAAGATTTTTATAATGACACTTCTGAAAGAATGCGGAAAGACATTCAGGAAATTCTGGGTAACGGTTTCCGGTTTTCCGACATCACGATTCTCTGCCGCGGCAATTTTGATATTTTCAGCTATTCGCAGAAATTGGGAAACCTCAAAGTACATTACCGAGGAGAAGAGACCAACATCAAAACAATTTCGGATAAAGGCCTTACGCTTGAACTTTCCAATACGCTGAAAGCCGTTATCGAATTCCTGAGATGGGAAATCAATCCCAGGAACAAACCGAATCTGATCATGATGATGTATTACCTGAATAAACTGGGAAGAATCCACATGGCCGATTTTACCCTGGAAATGAAAGAAATCCTGGATACTGAAGGTCATGAAGAAGTATTGCAGTTCATCATGGAAAAATATTCTTTGAAGGTTAGACAGGATAACTTCCCAAGATTTAATCTGTATAACTTCATCGAATATTACATCAACGAATTTTCAGTGGAATATAAAGAAACCGATTTCCTGCTGAACTTCCTTGAAATGCTTTTCAACTTTACCCAAAATGCAGGTGCCAGCATCAAGGAATTCTTAAAATACTGGGATGAAGAGGCTTCTTCGTATACGATTCAGGCTTCTGAAAATATTGATGCGATCCAGATCATGACGATCCACAAAGCAAAAGGCCTGGAGTTTCCTGTTGTTTTTATCCCGATGATGAATAAAAACCGGGATGCGGAATTTACCAACTGGTTTGAAACCGCTACCGAAAGTGCTTTAAGATCCGTGAACATCAATCAGTTCAGTAAAAATCTGGAGGTGTATGATGAAGAGATCGAAATTTTCAATAAACAGAACGCGTACAAGAATATGGTCGACCGGTTATGCCTGCAGTATGTAGCAACTACCCGTCCTGTAGAGCAACTGTTTTTTTATATTCAAAAGGCCAACAAAACATCCAACAACCTGGAGCTGCTGGAGTTCCTGCAATCAAAAAATCCTGAAAATCTTGATGAATTTGACGTCTATGAAGTATCTCCCGAAATGCTGAAAAAGTATTCAAAAGATAAAGCTTCTCATTTTGAAACCAAAGATATTCCGGCATTAAAGAACATCAGCGAAAAAAACACTTCGATTAAGATTGCTACGCCCTCAAAAAATTACCAGGTACGGGTGGAAAAAGTGAGGATCGGGCTTTTTGTTCACGAGCTGCTGTCGCAGATCAATACGGCAAAAGACATTCGTAAAGTCCTGGAAAGCTATGTTCTGGAAGGCCATATAACGGTGGAAGAGAGCAAAGAAATCCATAAAAACCTGGAAGAGATCATTCAGGATAACGCTGAATTTTTTGATGAGCAATGGGAAGTTATCAACGAAAAGGATATCATGATTACAGAAAACGGGGAAAGCCGCGTGTACCGTCCCGACCGTATCCTGAGAAACCAGGAAGGCTACATTATTGTTGATTTCAAAACAGGCGAAGAATCAGCAAAGAATGAGAGACAGATTGAAAATTATAAAAACATCCTGGAGAAACTGGGAAGGAAAGTTCTGAAAACACAGTTGATTTATCTGTAACCATGATTGCTTTTTTAAAAAGTAATCCGCATATCAACAGATTCTATATTTCCATTCCCATTCCAGAAAATACCAGCCTAAAGAACTGGAAAAACAGATCATTTCCAATCCGTCCGTCAGGCAAAAACTTAAAAGCATTCCTTCTTCGGAGTGGTTCTGGAATAATTATTTTTAAAAAAGCAGGCATAAAAAGTTTCGGCGGCACCTTTGGTGCCGCCGGAATTTTTATACTGAATTAATTTAAACTAGGCTGTCGCATTAGGAGTGAAAACCCGCTGGGCCAGTTCCTGATCGAAAAGATACAGGGCTGACGGATTATCGCTTACCATTTTTATTTTGGTCACCAGCTGTGAAGCACTGGCTTCCTCTTCTACCTGCTCGTTGATGAACCACTGCAGGAACGAGGTAGTTGCGAAATCGCCTTCGTCGTTGGCATTTTTTACAATATTGAAAATACTTTTGGTAACCACTTTTTCGTGTGCCAATGCTTTTTCAAAGATGTCGATGGCATTTGCAAATTCATGCGGCGGTTTCGGGATTTCTCCGATGATGATTTCTCCGCCTACATCATTTAAATAATCAAACATTTTATCTGCATGCATCAGCTCTTCTTTGCTTTGTACTCTGAAATAATTGGCAATTCCGTCAAGATCTTTCCCGGAAAACCATGCAGACATAGAAAGATAATACTGTGCCGCGTACTGTTCGTGGGCTATCTGTTCATTGATTAATCCTGCAATTTTTTCGCTTACCATAAGTCATAAATTTACCGCCAAAATTAGGGAATAAAACCCCGAAATCAAAGGTTTTACCTAAAATTAATAAAAAAGAGCGGAATAGACTCCGCTCTCTCACACATTAAAAAAATCAAAATTATAAACTACTTAATTTGTTTCCGGAGCCGTATTCATCGGCTTGTGCATTCTTGGCCCTTTCATTCCCTTTTCCTTCATCGCCATTCTTCTCTGCTCCATTTTCGCTTTCCGGTCGGCCTGCCACTTATCATACTGCTGAGGGGTAAGAATCTGCTTCATTTCTGCATCCATCTGCGCTCTTTTCGCTTTCATCTGCTCCATCCTTGCCTGTCGTTCCCCTTTGTTTTTTTCAAATTCAGATTTCATTTCTGCTTTCTTCCTGTCCTGAAGCGCCTTGATTTTATCTACCTGTCCCTGGTTAAGATTTAAATCCTTCTGCATCTGAGCCAGATGTTCCTGCTCCCGTTGTTGGAATTTTTCTTTCATCTCTGCTCTTTTGGCCTGTCTGTCCTGAGGATTCGAAGGCGTTTGCTGAGCCATTGCAAAACTTCCCATTCCGATAAATGCGATGGCTAAAACTAATTTTTTCATATTCTTAAATCTTTAATTAATTGTTTTATATCTTTTTGATTATTAGTTAAAACAAAAGTTAAAAGGTAAAATTCACAAATATTGTTAAATTTAAATATTAATTATTAAACCATAAAAAAAGAGCAGATCCTAAGATCTGCCCTCACACCACTTAAATATAATATATGAAAATTAATTCTTTGCAAATCCGTTTCGGAAGCCGCCATTTCCTCTGCTTTCTCCGCCTCCTCTGTTCTGTTCACGC
>JAKOOG010000298.1 GCA_022701545.1 Weeksellaceae bacterium
TAATTATCGTTGTTTGAATTGGAAGAACGTCTCGAAGAAGTACTGTCTGAAGTTCTGCCGTCACCGTTTCTGCTACCTCTCGGTCTTCCCGGATTGTCGTGTCTTCTGTCGTAATTATCGTTGTTTGAATTGGAAGAACGTCTCGAAGAAGTGCTGTCTGAACTTCTGCCGTCACCGTTTCTGCTACCTCTCGGTCTTCCCGGATTGTCGTGTCTTCTGTCGTAATTGTCGTTGTTTGAATTGGAAGAACGTCTCAAAGAAGAGCTGTTTGAACTTCTGCCGTCACTGTTTCTGCTTCCTCTTGGTCTTCCGGGATTATCGTGTCTGTGATCGTAATCATCGTCTTCATCTTCATCATCGTAATCCTCATCATCATAGTCGTCATCGTCATAATCTTCATCATTGTCATCGTCATCGTAATTGTTGCGGTATCCGCCAGAATAGGAATCGTCATCTTCCTCATCATAATCATCTTCCTCGTCGTACTGATCGTCATAGTCGTAACGGTCATCGTCGTCGTACTGATCGTCTTCGCGGTTGTATGAACCGCCCCTTGAATTGTTGTAATTGGAGCTTCTGTCCGAAGCACTGTTGGAAGAACTGGATCTTCCTGAACCTGAATTTCTTCTAGTTGACATATATTAAAATTTTATTGGTGTGCGGAAAAATATTCAACAATTAAGCCGCAAGCTTTTAAAAAAATAAAATGTGGTATCTTTTTTATCGTGGTAAATTAGATCTGATATTGAAAAATACTTCCTGATTTTCCGCTCAGCTGCGGCCATTGGCTTGTTAATTGATATGGGAAATATATTTCAATAGAGCAGGTGAAAAAAATTGTATTACTCTTTTTTTTGGTCAGTTTTTCCTTTTCTCATGCACAGGAAAAGAGAGATTCCTTATATTACAGAATAGAAAAATTTTCGGATAAAAGAAAATTTACCAAATTCCTTCATCGCTTTATATTCCGTAGGGAAGCCGATTCGGCTTCTGTACAAACCAGAACGGAAAAGCAGGTCCAGCAGACCTACGACGGGAAATACATCCGGAATATTAACATCGAAACCATCGATCCTTTCGGTTATAGTTCCGGTGATAAAAAAGAAAAGTCCAGATGGTACGACTGGTTTACGAACCACCTTCATTCCAACACCAGGATTTCGACCGTTAATAATTATCTGCTTTTTAAAAAAGGGGAGGAGTACAATGCGCAGAAACTGTATGAATCCGAACGTCTCCTGAGGGCCATGCCATTCATCAACCGGGTAAACATCAGCATATCAGATAGTACTTCCACCCGGGATTCTATTGACGTCGTGGTAAAAGTGCTGGATTCCTGGAGCCTCAAACCCAGGGCAAGCTATTCCGGAAGCAAGATCGGACTGGGGGTTACAGAAGAGAATTTGTTGGGATTAGGGCATGACCTGGATTTCCTCTACCGCAATGACTCCAAAGAAAAGCAGGATTATTTTCTGGGAAGTTATACCGCTTATAACCTGTGGGGTTCTTACATCAATGCCCAGATTTTAGGTGAACGGGATTTCTACAAAAATGAAAGAATCAACCTGAATGTAAAACGGGATTTTTTCTCTCCGTTGACCAAATGGGCAGGCGGTTTCAGCTTTGAATATTTTATGCGGCGTGTCCTGCTTCCGCTCGAAGACGATACCGTTTTTCCGGAAGTGCAGATCAAAGTCTACAGCCAGGATCTCTGGGGCGGTTACCAGATTCCCGTCTCATCGGATCCGGAGACCCGAATTTCCAGCAATATCGCCCTGATCGGAAGATTTCAGAATTACCAGTACAAAGATAGTCCGGCAATCGATCAGTATCAGTATTTCAGTTCTTACAGCAGTTTCCTGGCATCGGCCGGGCTGATTCAACAGAAGTTTTCCATCGAAAAAAATATTTTCCAATACGATCTGCCGGAGGATATTGCCTATGGTTATTCGCTATATCTTACCTCGGGATTTCTTTCCAGAAGCAACAGAATGATACCTTACGCCGGCATTTCCGCCTCATATGGTGATTTTACAAGACTGGGCTATTTCACGGTGAAGGCCCAGTTCGGAAGGTTTTTCAGTGAAGACCGCCAGAACAGGGAATCCTTCCGGCTGGATGGGACATACTTTACCCATCTTACCGACTGGAAGTTTGCCAAAGCCCGGCATTTCTTTTCTCCGACCCTGGCCTTGGGAAACCCGCAGCACAATTATTCCTACAAAGACCGGATCAACCTTTCTGCCGGAGATGAATTCCCGGTATATAACGGGGATTATATCGGAACCAAAAAGCTGGTGCTTCGGTATCAGCTGCAGCTTTTTATCAACAAAGCATGGAAGAATTTTCACTTCAGTCCTTATATTACCGCAGCGGCAGGATGGCTGGCAATGCCCGATGAAAAGCTTCTTAAGACCCACACCAACACCAAAATCGGGGTTGGCGTGCTGATCAACAATCCGTTTCTGGTCTTTAACAGGATTCAGGTATCGTTCATGTATTATCCACGGGTTCCTTTCGATAACGACCACATTTTCGATTTTAATAGCAATCGCAATAATGTGATGCCGTTAAATGGGTTTGGTACGGAAATCCCGCATTTCGTTAATTTCGGAAATTGATCACAAATACATTAGCTTTTGATAGTGAAATTTAGTATCAATGTCAATAAATTTTTAATTAAAAAAGTCAATTTTAAAGTTTAGTGACGTGGCCCCGATGATATTAAATTGTAATTATTTAACAAAGAATAAACTGGAACAGATGAGGACTTAAAAAAGAAAAGCTGTTAACAAAAAACACTTTAGATATTTTAATTAACGTCACTTCAAGTACAGTTTGAGAAAACCGCATCGGGAAGTTTCTGAACGATCTATTGAAACTCTTATTTTACAGGTTCCCGCAGAACATTTTCTGCGCTGCAAAAGACACCCGAACCGTTGTAGTCATTGATAATACCCCGGTCAGGAAAAAAAACCTTCCGCAGTTCTTATTAGAGTTTTCTGTTTCTAAGATCGGATTCACTTTAGATCGGAAGCGTAAACCAGAATTCGGATCCTTGTCCTTGATCGCTTTCCACACCTACTTTTCCGCCGTGTTCCTTGATGATATCGCCGCTGATGAATAATCCCAGGCCGAGACCCGTAAATTTCTGTCCGTGATAATTCGTACGGTAATAACGTTTAAAAAGATGTTCCAGTTTTTCCTTCGGGATTCCCGGTCCCTGATCCCTGACGCTTATTTTAATCTCGTGATCGCTGATCTTTTTGGCTGTAATAAGGATCTGTTTCGACTCCGGAGCATACTTGATGGCATTGGTAATAAAATTAATCATCACCTGTCCGATCTGCTGGTTGTCGGCCACTACCAGTTGATCAATATCCCCCTGAAAAATAATTTCCTGGCTGGTGATTTCTGAAAAATTAGAGCAACAGTCATCAAAAAGTTCGGAAATGGTAAACGGCCGCTTTTCCAGTTTCAGCTGGCCCTGTTCAATTCTGCTGGTATCCAGGAGGCTGTTGATTAATCCCGATAGCTTATCAAGACTTGTGACAGACTGATTGAGAAGTTTTGCCCTTGATTCCGGCGGCAGCCTGTCGTGTGATCGCTGCAACAGCTGTAAAGATGCTTTCAAAGCAGTTACCGGTGTTTTCAGCTCATGGCTGGCAATGCTGATAAAGTCTTCTTTGCCCTGGGAGATCATTCTTCTTGTGGTTACATCCATAAAAGTGCCTATTCCGCCCGTAAGATTTCCTTCGGCATCAAAGAGGGGAGCGGCATTGATGGAGATATACATAATTTCCCTTTCCGGAGCCTGAACGCCGATTTCATGATCATACACCGGTTTTCCGGTAGACATCATAATAGACATCGGGTGTTCATCCGAAGGTAACGGGCTTCCGTCCAGCCTCAGATTCTGCCACTGAGGATCGTCATACGTTCTCTCCTTAATCTTACTTTCCGAAAGCCCCAGGATATGCTGTGCCATCGGGTTGGCATAGACGAGCCGGCCGGTTGCATCGATAACGCCGACACCTTCCGCCATCGTCTCAAGGATGCCCTGAAGGCGCTGTTCGCTTTTTAACAAAGTCTCTTCCAGCAAGCTTTTTTCAATAATAATTTCTTCACGTTCACGTATCGCCAAAACCTGAGGGGTAACCTCTACCGCCATATCAATAACGCCCGTTACTTTTCCGTCTTCGATAAACGGTGTATAATTGAAGGTAAAATACCCATGTTCCAACTGGCCACCACGGTTTAAGATCACGGGGTTGGAGTGGTCGGAATTCGGTTTTCCGGTCCGGAAGGTTTCGATCAGCATTTCTGCAGCCGGCTGCCCGTTCAGTTCGGGAAATATCTCAAACAGGGATTTTCCGATTACCGAATGGTCCTTATCAATAAGTTCAAGCATGGCGTCATTGATCATGGTGATGATAAAACGATCGCCTTTCAACAGCATGATGGCCACCGGAGCCTGATCGATCAGGTTGCTGAAGCTGAGGTCGCTTTCCGATAATTTGTTGTTTAGCTTGGTTATGGTATCGTTAAGGTCTTTCAATTCCTCATTTCTTGAGATAAGATCTTTGTTGAGATCGCCAAGATTGGTAATATCATCCTGAAACTTTTTGTTTCCCGACAACAAACTGTTGTTTTCTTTTCTGATCTGTTGATTGAGATCGTGTATTATTTTATTCGAATCGCCGAGCTTTGCATTATTTAACCGCAGTTCTTCATTGGAAGCTCTAAGCTCTTCTTTTATTTCCTGCTCGTAGTTTTCTTTTTCAAGAACAATCCTCCTTGCTTCAACGAGTTCCGTTACGTCCTTTGCCGTATGCAGGATACAGTAGATTTTCCCATCCTTATCCGTCACCGCTTTAAAAGTAAAATCAAAATAAGAAGTGATGAGTTCTCCCCGGATGTCCAGCGTTGCCGGCATTTCTTGCGCCTTATACATTTCTCCCGTTTCCCATACCTGATTGAGAATCGCTGTAAAAGGCTGGCCTTTCAGCTCAGGCAGGGCATCCTGTAATGTTTTTCCTATGACCGAATTGTCCTTTCCCCACATGGCAAGTATGGCATCATTGGCGAATTGGATGGTAAGTTCGGGACCTGTATAAATGGCAGTAGCATCACCGGATTGTTGCAGAATTTCCAGAAGCGGCCCTATGCCCAAAGCATAAAAAAAATGAGTCATTAAGTGAAAGGTGTTAATATGATTCAAATCAATACAACAAATTTACAAATTTTATGTTAAATCCTATTCAAGCATATTCATATTTGGATGATGAACTTACAGTCGGATTTCAGTGCGCTGTTTTTATAATTAAATAAATAGATCGGGGTATGCCCATCAGGTAATTCTTGTGGGATTAATGGCTTTCACCCATTCGTTTCTTTCGCACGACGGGCAGTGGGCGGGGCCTTTTTCCAGTTTTTCTGTTGTGCCGCAATAGGTGCAGGCATATATTCCGGGAGATGGAATCTTTACCGATCTCTGATCATATTTTTTAGGCTGGATAGGCAGGCCATACCGTACCTCTTCATCGGAATAATAATAAAAACTGATTTTTCCGTTGGTTTCCAGGATGGCGGTTTTGATCTGTCCCAGATGTTCGATGCTTTCCTGCCTCATCTCTGCGAAAAATTCATCTTTGGCAAAAGTATGGCTTTGGTCGTCCAGTAAAATAAAACGGCCCTCTTCGATCACGTAGAGAGGTTCTCCTTCTATTACTTTTTCGAACTGTTCGCTTTTGCTGGCCAAAAAGGTGATCAAGCGATAGAGAATGATAATGGCGGCAAAGACGATCAGTGAAACAAAAATGGCAGCGTCTTTCGTAAACATCGGATCGCCGGCGGCGGAACCCATGGCAATGATAATCGCGACCTCAAAAATAGACAGCTGCCGCACACCTTTTTTTCCCGTAAGACGCAACACCAGAAGCACCATGCTGAACATCAGCAGCGTTCTGATTATAATCTCAGCCGCAAAACCGAAACTGAGATCTCCGATAAAAATTTTTCTAAAATCCAGGGGTATAAACATCCAATTCATGGGACTGATGATGCAAAAGATCAGCCATTGCTTTACAGAGCATAAAAATATCCCGGCCATGTTATATTAATCATCCGGGATTTATGCAGGACTTAATTCAGCATTATAATTCTTTATACTTTGTTATAAATTAAAATGATTGCAGAATAATAAGCTGCTTCGTGGAATTATACATATAACTAATGATATATACTTTAAGGTATGAACTACCGGTTGAAAATTTAAAATATAATCCTTATAATACTCTGTTTTTTCGCAGTTTTTAAGAAAAAAATAAATAAAGATACCACGAAAATAAATTATTCCAATATGCTTAAACGTAAAACTAATTAAAATTATTATATTTGCACCCTTGTAAAACTGTAAAGTGACACTTAAAAAACTAATACTTTTAGGGCTATTCTCCATGTCCCTATCTCTCGATGCCCAACAGGCTGTTTCCAGAATTTATTCAGATTTCGGCGGTTTTTGGAACAGTTCCAGTACCATACAACCCGATAACAGCCATAACCTCCTTGCCTTCAGATGGGATGCAGACGGAAACGGAACGCTTTATGCGCCTGTTACATACAGTACCGGGGTAAATGATGCTGCGCTTACGACGGGCGGAGTGACCTTTCAGGCCGGAACTTTCATCTCGCTTCCGATCTACAATATTCCTACGCCGGGAGGCAGCACCTTTATCGGAGTTGGAAAAATGTTCGGAGGAAACGGCAACGTTTCCCCGGTTCCCGTACACAACAATATGGTGGAATACCTTTCAGACGGAGCCAATGGTCTCGGGCTGGGGTCTGCAATATTTAATATCCCCCAGGGTTCAAGCATCAGTTTGAACACGATGGGGATTGTGGCCGCCTCAATCGGCGATGGCGTTCCGGATCTTATTTTTACCCAGATGGGAAATCCGTCTTCTGCCAATGATACCTATCATTTTGAAGATGTCAACGGAAATATTGTAGGAACCACGTATTCGGTTGCTTTCAGCAATGTTCCCAGCATCGGAAGAGCGTGCTGGAAATTCTATAACGCCAATGTCAATCCGCCTGCGTACAATGTCGGGACTTCTTCCGGTTGCGAAAGAGATATCCGGGTATTGGCAGCCGACTGGTCGGAATTCGGTATAACGCCGGCAAATTTTTCGCAGGCCGTAAAGCTCATCCAGTCCTTTTCCGGTACATCGGATCTTGCTTTTATCGGGGCTTACAATAAGGAATCGATTACTTTTGCAGCAAGTGTAGCCGGAAGCGTATTCAATGACAATAATGCCGGAACCCCGGATGGAAACGGCATCGGAGGAGTAACGCTTAAGCTTTTCAGCAACAACACCGAAATCAGGAGCACGGTAACCAATGCGTCGGGATTTTATTTTTTCGATAACATCAATACCAATGCTAACCAGGGGCCTTACCGGGTAGATGTAGTGAGCCCGTCAGGGTTTCAGGTAGTCGGGAACAGCGCCGGAACTGCTTCTGCCAGCCTTTCTGTTACGTTAAGCAACAGTACGTCTACCGGTAACAATTTCGGCATCAACCAACCGCCGGTGGCAAATAGTGACCACTTATCCGTAGAGAAGAACAATTCGAAAACGATGTTGATTACAGGGAATGATTCGGATCCCAATTCCGGAACTCTTGTGCTTTCTTCTATTAATCTTGTACCGCCTTCCGGGGCCAGTAATATTGTATACAGCAATGGACTTGCAAAAGGGTTTACCATGAGCGGGCAGGGAACCTGGCAGGTGGATAACAGTGGATGGCTTACTTTTACCCCGGTGACCAATTTCTTTAACACCACAGCGCCTTTCGGGTATACGATTAAAGATACTGCCAACTTAACGAGCAATCAGGCAACCGTTACCACAGCAGTAGACTACTGTACAAAACCGGGACTAACCGGTACTCCCGATACCTATACCGATCTTGGAATATCCACGCTTTCCTCAAGATTCAAAAGCTGGCCGGCAGGTCCGGGCATTAGCAACGGAGGGATTCCGAACGGGGCCCTGGCGTTGGAATCATCGGATAAAGGCCTGGTCATTACCAGGGTTGCCGATACCTCCGCTGTTACGGCTCCTGTAAAAGGAATGGTGGTCTACGACCGCAGTGCCCAATGTGTAAAATTGTATAACGGATCCGTGTGGAACTGTATTAAAAGAAGCTGTAATGACTAAAATTTTTATGGAACTGATGATGAAAAAATTTATCCTGTCATTTTTATTGGCCGGGAATCTTGTAATGGCCCAGGTCTCTATTGGAAAACAGTCGCTTTCGGGAAGCAGCTCAATCCTGGAATTTTCAGGAATGACCCAGACTTTTGCTCCGAATGATGTAGAAACAAGCAATATAAAAGGCATTATTCTTCCTGCAGTGGCCGTTTCTCCTGTCTTTACCTTGGTTACCCCTGCCACGAATCATCCGCAGAACGGAACCTTTCTATTTGATAAGCTTACTTCTACGGTACGAATGTTTGAAAATGGAAACTGGACGGATATGACAGATCCCGGAACCGCTTCAGCAACCATACCTGTTGCGGGAATCGAAACGGGTAACGGGGTTATTATCGGGGCATCATCGAGCAGCGCGAAAGGAGCCTTGGTCCTGGAGTCTGCGGATAAGGCGATGGTCCTTCCCCACATCAAAAATCCGCATTCAACGGTGAAAAGTCCGTATCCGGGAATGATGTGCTTTGATACCGTAAGCAAATCCGTTGCGGTGTTTGACGGAAATAAATGGAGCTACTGGAAATAATTATTATAAACCGGTTACCCCTATAAATTAAATAACCTTCGGAACAATAAATTCTGAAGGTTAATTTTTTTATGTTTAGGACAATCAGCTCTTCTGCAAATTGCCGATCAGGTTTTCAATTTTAACGATTACATCATCGATATCAAAAGGTTTTGACACGAATACATCCGCTTCGCAGGAGTTGATCACATGGGCTTCCTTAGCATGGGCACTGATGATCATCACCGGAGTATTGGACGTCAGAGGATCCTGTTTAAGCTCATTGCATAAATCCGTTCCCAAGCCGTCCGGTAACCGGACATCAAGAATAAAAATATCAGGAACTACGGATTTGTCCCTTTTGTTAAATGCTTCCGCAGTAGAAAAGGACCGCACATCATAATTTTCAAATGACAGGAGCAACTGTAATGCATCTCTAATGCCTGTCTCATCTTCAACGATAAAAATTGTTTTCATATACCTGTGGCAGGCAAAAACAGAGCCAATCTTTACGTGATGAAATAATTTTTTTATCAGCCGTTTTAAATTCGCATAAATCCAAAGCAGACATCAGATTAAGGATGGATGCGGGAAGCCCGAAGCTGGAAGTTAATTTTACTTCGCAAGGGAAGTGTGAAGCATGAATTCACAAAAACAGATATTTTGGAAAGCGCACAGTTGCAAAAGCTTTAATTGCTTCAACTGTTTAAGCCGCAGAGAAATTATCAGGGATAAAATCATCATTAATCAGTAATATAAAAATTTGACCGCGTCTTTAAATGTAAAGTTTATCCGGATTTTTTGTACCTCTGCGAATCTCCAACATCAAAACACAATACCATCCCAATCAGCCTAAATCTACAAAAACAGCAAAATACGCGTGATAGTACAAGGAAATTATTTATCCGGTACAACAGCATTCCTGCTCTTTATTAAATGTAAAAGCTTCATTGCCGCCATTGTTCCCATGCTGAAACCGTCGTTGATGATGCATTCGTACGATTCGTCCAGATACTTGGGAAGGATGCCTTCCGTGATGGCTACAACCTTTATCCCTGAAGCCTGTACCTTCTTTTTGATCAGCGAGCTGTGGAGTCCGGCAAGGGTCTCGTCGCTCATGGCGAAATACCCGTCGAAGTTTTCGTAGTCGAGAATGATGTTGAGTTTTTCCTTGACGTTATCGGCCGATTCACAATAAATAACTTTCAATTCTGTTTCCGGATGTCCGCTCATTTTCTGCAGGAAAAAATCCCGGCGGGCCTGGGTGATTTCGAGGTTCTCGTCCCCGAAAACGGCAAGGATTTTTTTACAGCCGCCGTCAATCAGCTTTTCGGCAGCAGCTTCTGCATACATTTTATTATCAAAAATTATTTCTTCAAAAAAGGTTTGAGGGATGGTCTTGTCAAAAATAACGGCTGGAACCTCAACTTCCTTTATTTTCTGAAGGTGCGAAAGGTCTTTGGTATGCCTGGTGAGTGAAATCAGGATCCCGTCTACCCGGGAATTGATGCAGGTAATGATATTCTCTTCCTCCATGCTGAGCGATTCCTCCGAAGACAGCACAAAAAAATGATATCCTTCCCGGTGGAGGACCGATGATATTCCTTTAATAATAGAAGGGATAAAAAACATCGACATTTCCGGAATGATGAGCCCGATCACTTTGGAAGATTTCTTCCGGAAATTGATGGCAAAATCATTGGGAACATAATTAAAAGCCGCCGCCGTTTCCTTAACCCTCACCTTGACGGCATGGCTGATGTCGGGATGATCTTTAAGGGCTCTGGATACTGTGGAAACACTGATATTAAGCATTTCAGCAATATCTTTTATAGTGACTCTTTTCATTTTTGGGTTAATGGAGGCAATTTTTGGGTTAATTTAGTGATATTCACAGGCTAAATTTAAGTTAAAAAATGTTAATATTTTAAAAATAACAGTTAACAAAAAGTTAAAATTAAAATAAGTTATCCACCGCAAACGTTTGCGCAAACGGTTGAAATTAATATTAATTTAACACTACCGATAAACCGTATTTTGGATTGGGTAAAAAAAATACTTTTAGACCATAATTAAAAGCTCCTACAAAAATATGGAATCAAAAATTTTTACCAGACTGCTCATTTTCGGCGCGATGAACACGGCCGCATTTATGTTCTCCCAGAGTACGGAAAATGATACGATCACCAGAGGCAAAGCCATCGACGAGGTGGTGGTTACCGGAAATGCAAATCCGAAAGCCTCCATCAAAACCAGTACTTCTATCTCTACCTTGAAGATGAAAGACATAGAAAATGCAGCACCGCGGACGACTGCGGAAATCTTCCGTACCATTCCGGGAATCCGTTCAGAGTCTTCGGGAGGGGAAGGAAACTCGAATATTACCGTAAGAGGGGTTCCTGTTTCTGCAGGAGGATCCAGGTATTTATTGATCCAGGAAGACGGCCTGCCGGTGATGCAGTTCGGGGATATTGCTTTCGGTACCCAGGACCAGTTTACGAGATTCGATTCCTTTGTTTCAAGAGTGGAGGCTTTAAGAGGAGGTTCTGCCTCTGTTTTTGCCAGCAATTCTCCGGCGGGGATCATCAACTTCATTACCAAAACAGGGGAGAAGGAAGGCGGAAGCATCACCCAGCAGATGGGCCTTAATTATAAAAACTACAGAACGGATTTCGATTACGGAACCCGGATCGCGGAAGGGACTTATGCTGCCGTAGGCGGATTCTACCGTATAGGTGACGGACCGAGAAAGACCGGATTCAACTCCAACAACGGCGGACAGTTCAGGATTTCCCTGCTTAAGAAATTTGATCGCGGAAGCTTCAGGATTTATGCCAAAGTGCTGGACGACAGAACGGCCGCTTATATGCCGATGCCGGTAAGCGTTACCGGAACGGATTCCGATCCTAAGTGGTCTTCTCTGCCCAACTACAACATCCTGACCGGTGCTCTGCAGACGATCAATCTTCAGCATGACCGGACGTTAGGAAACGACGGGAATATCTTCAACAGCGATATTTCAGACGGGATGCACTCCATTTCAAAAACCATCGGTGCAGAATTTAATTACGATTTGGGCGACGGGTGGAAGTTTGATGAAAAAATCCGCTATTCTGCCAACAGCGGGCAGTTTATTGCACCTTTTCCTGCGAGTGTGACCAAAGGAAGCGATTTCTTTACGGCGGGCAACTTCACCAATTTCGGAAGTGCCGTATACGCAGGAACCAATACACCGGTGGATATGAACGCGTATTATATGAAACTGGCCCTGTTCAATGTAAAGCTCAACAACTTCAATAATTTTGTGAATGATTTTAACATCAGCAAAAAATGGGCGGATGTAAAGTTCAACGCCGGCTTGTACAAGTCTACCCAAAACATCAATATGTCATGGGTATGGAACAATTATATCCAGGAAGTGAGTGACAGCAATGCCAGACTGGTGGATGTGAA
The DNA here is from genome assembly GCA_022701545.1 of Weeksellaceae bacterium. Classification (GTDB taxonomy): domain Bacteria; phylum Bacteroidota; class Bacteroidia; order Flavobacteriales; family Weeksellaceae; genus Chryseobacterium. The sequence goes on from JAKOOG010000298.1 coordinate 12,232, forward strand.
GAATACGTCGGGTGCATTGATTACCGATCACGGATTGCTGAACTACGGAATGAAAGACTGGGGCAACCTGAAAAGGGATTACAATACCAAATACGATATTACCGCTCCTCACGCTCAGGTGGAAATCAACGCTACCGATAAGCTGACCATTGATGCCGGCGCAAGATACGACATCGGCAAAGTAACAGGCTATTTCTCCGGAGCTACGGTAACGTATACGAGCAGAGACATGAACGGAAACGGAGTGATCGATATTCCTGAGCAGATGGTCGGTTCAAACGATAACATCAATGTACCAGTTAATTACCGGTACGGGATCTTCGGATACTCGGTAGGGGCAAATTACGCGCTGAACAATAAGAACGCCGTTTTTGCAAGAGTGAGCCAGGGCGGAAGCGCTTCGGCAGACAGGATTTTATTTTCAGGGTACAATTATACGAACAACGACGATCCGGCGCTGGATGCGGTGAAGGTAAATAAAGTGAATCAGGTGGAAGCCGGATACAAACTGAGAGGAGCCGGGTATTTCCTTAACACCACGCTTTTCTATGCCGGAACCAAAGAAGCCAATTATGAAGCAACGACCCAGAGAAAAACGGAAAACAAATACCAATCGCTGGGAGTAGAGCTTGACGGATACTACAGAATTAGCAAAAGTTTTGACGTAAAAGCAGGGCTTACTTACACCCATGCCGAAATCAAAAATGCGCTTGATCCTGCCATTATCGGGAATATGCCGAGAAGAACACCGAAGCTGATGTATTCCGTTAATCCTAATTTCAATATGGATAAATTCAATATTGGATTCTACCTCATCGGTGCGACAAAAGCGTACACCCAGGATACCAATAAGCTGATGATGCCGGGCTATGCAATCGTAAATCCTTATGTTTCTTACCAGGTGATGAAAAACCTTTCTGTAAGCGTAAATGCAAACAATGTCTTCAATACCATCGCGGTTACGGAGGCGGAAGAAGGTTCGATTGCCGGCGGAAACGGCATTGTACGGGCCAGAACACTGCCCGGAAGCACATACAGTGCAAGCTTAAAATTTGATTTTTAATAATTTACACCCTGTGGAATGAGCCGTAAGGTTCATTCCGCTTTTTTCAAAAACAACCTTATGTTTAAACAAGAAGCCATAGACATCATCAGAAAAGCCATTACCGGAGAGGGGATTCTGGCCTCCGCACAGCAGCGCGACAATTATGCGAGGGTATGGGCGCGGGATTCGATGATGACAGGATATACGGGAATCTTAATAAATGATGAAGAAATCCTTGCCGGGCTGGAACAATCGATCCTCACCCTGGCTAAGCATCAGGCAGAAAACGGGCAGATCCCGTCCAATGTGGTGAATGGCAAAGCCAGCTACGGAACCCACGTCGGAAGGACTGATGCCACGACCTGGTGGATCGTAACAACCTGTGAATATCTGAAAAAACCGGAAAAATCAACGCTTAAAAACGGACTTAAAAAGCAGGTTTACCAGGCGCTTTCCTGCCTTAAAACCTGGGAATACAACCAGAGAGGATTGGTATACAGCCCGCTCGGCGGGAACTGGGCGGATGAATATGTGACTTCCGGATATACTTTATACGACAACGTCCTGCGATATTGGGCACTGAAAAACGCCGCAGAAATTTACAATGATGAAAAACTTAAGGCAGAGGCCGTAAACACACAACAGCTGATCCGGGAAAATTTTTATAAAAATAATTCAGGGACCGGAAAATATCATGAAACGGCATATGCCAAAGCTCAGGCAAAGCCCTATTTCTGGGCCTCCCTTAACGCGAATGGCTACGACGACCGGTTCGACCTTGCCGGCAATGCCCTGGCCATCCTCCTGGATTTTGAACCTGATTTAAAGGCTTTTTCAGACTTTCTCGAATCGGTTCACCAGGAATTCGGGCACTGGATGCTGCCTGTTTTTTACCCGGTTATTTTCCCGGGGGATGACGACTGGCGGCTGTTGGAAAACAACTACAGCTACAGTTTCAAAAATGAGCCGCATCATTTCCATAACGGAGGATCGTGGCCGATATTCCTGGGATGGCTCTGTCTCGGGCTTAAAAGAAAAGGAATTCATGAAATCCCCGGAAAAATCCTGGTTCAATATGAAGCCCTGATGCACGAGAAAGGAGAACATTTCAGGGAATATTATTCCACAGATGAGTTGCTGCCACTGGGAACGGAAGAGCTGTGCTTTTCCGCATCGGGATATCTTCTGATGACAAACGAAAATTAAATGAAAGTCGCAAAAGCGTTAGGATCTGATTCATAAAGTTAATGCTGAGCATGGTCAGAGCACCCCAAACTTGAAAAAAGGCAGTAGAAAAAAAATCTTTGCGCGTTTTGCGTTAAAACCTAACCACCAATAAAAAATGACAAAATGATCGGTGATATTATAGAATTGGAAGAAAGACATCTGGCGCCCGCCAGAGAAATCATAGCTCAATTGAAAGAAAGGTTTTCATTTGGAAATAAACCCAAAATAGCCATAGGCATTGCCGGAGAAAGCGGAAGCGGAAAATCGGTGACGGCATTTGCCCTGCAGAAACTGCTTGAAGGGGAGCGGGTAAAAAGCTTCGTGCTGCAGATGGACGATTACTTTAAGCTTCCTCCAAAAACCAATCACGAAAACCGGCTGGTGTCTCTGGAGAATGTCGGAACCCATGAAGTGGATCTTGAAAAGCTGGCCCAGAATCTTAATGACTTCAGGGAAGGCCGTTCTGAAATTGAAAAACCTTTGGTCAGCTATAATGAGAATACCATAGGAACGGAAAAAATCAATGCTTCGGCATATGATGTCGTGATTGTTGAAGGGACTTATATTTTTGAAATGAATGAATTTGATTTTAAAATTTTCATCGACCGTAATTATAAAGATACTTACGAGAACCGCATGAAAAGGAACCGTGACGAGCAAAGTGATTTTGTAGAGCAGGTTCTGGAAATAGAACACCGGATTATCCGGGATTTCAAAAATAATGCGGATCTTATCCTCGGAAAAAACTATGAACTGATAAACCCGAACCTATGAATGTAAAAAGAATCATTCCCCGCCTGAGTTTCTGGCAGATCTGGAACATGAATGTCGGATTTTTCGGCATTCAGTACAGCTTCGGGCTGCAGCAGACGGCCGTGAATCCTATCTATTCCTTTTTGGGAGCGCATACGGAACAGCTGCCGATCCTGAATCTTGCCGGCCCGATTACCGGACTGCTGATCCAGCCGCTGATCGGTGCCATCAGCGATAAAACCTGGAGCCCGAAATGGGGCCGCCGGAAACCCTTCTTTTTGCTGGGGGCGCTGTTCTGCAGCATTGCCTTGTTTCTTTTTCCCTTCAGTTCGACAATCTGGATGGCAGCGGGCCTGCTTTGGATACTGGATGCTGCCAACAATACGGCAATGGAGCCTTACCGTGCCTTTATCGGTGATAAGCTGCCGGAAGACCAGCAGACTTTCGGATTCCAGATGCAGAGTTTGTTTGTAGGGGCAGGAATTACCCTGGCCAATCTTTCGCTGTTTGTTTTTCAGAAATATTTCGGTGGCAATGCAGCAAACGGGGGGATCCCGGTTTGGGTGTATTATTCATTTTTCCTCGGATCTTTCTGTTCGATCGCGTCGGTAGCCTGGTCGGTCTACAAAACGCCTGAAATCCCGCCAACAGATGAAGAATTGGCCCTATTAAAAAAATCAAAGGAAGACAGTACCTTTTTTACTCCTTTTGTAGAGATTGCCGCAGCTATCCGGGACATGCCGAAAATTTTATGGCAACTGGCCCTGGTTTACCTTTTTCAGTGGTATGCGCTCTTCGTATACTGGCAGTTCATTACTCCCATGCTGAAATGGTCGCTGTACGGAATTTCCGAAGCCGATGAAACGAAAGCAAACCGCATGATCGAAAGTGCTAAAAAAGGAATTTCTGTTGCCGCTTCCGATCTGACGTGGGCAAAAAGCATTCTTCATCAGGTGGAGGTCGCTGTAGGGCAGACCGGACTGATGAACGGTTCCTATAATATCGTGACCATGATTTCCGCTTTGCTGCTGGTTCCTTTTGCCAAAAAATTCACTTCAAAAAATACTTATATTTTCTGCCTGTTTTTAACGGGTTGCGGATTGATGACCCTTCCGTTTATTAAAAATGAGTACCTGATCCTCCTTCCGATGGTGGCCTTGGGAATTGGCTGGGCTTCGATGATGGGACTGCCTTACTCGATGGTTTCGCCGTCGATCCATCACAGCAAAAGAGGGATTTATATGGGCGTTATTAATATGATGATCGTTATCCCGATGCTGATCCAGACGCTTTCTTTTGGATTTATTTTCAATAATTTCCTGGGAAGTAATCCTTCGTCGGCCATTATCATGGCAGGGATATTATTTGTTGTGGCCGGGGGCTGTGTCTTTCTGATGAAACCGAATCTGTCCGGAACGGATAAAATTTTTAAATAAATGCTCATGATCTCGGTCATACAATCGAAATAAAATAACCTCTACTTTTATCTTTGAAATTTTATAAATTGTATTTCGAGTGTATTTAAAAGGAACGGCAGATTGCTGTTCCTTTTTTGCTTCCGGTACACAAAATACACCTTCCATTGGATTTAATATGCGGGTGATTAAAAAAGATGACTTAAAAGGCTAAACAAAATGACAGTCAATAACCTGTTTAATGTAAGGAAAGCGTGTACCGGTACATTTGTTGTAAAACAAAACAATTCCTGTTATTTTCAAATACACCGGTTTTTATTTAGTACCATTAACTCCTTACGCATCTTTGGGTTTAAAAAATAATTCTAAAACAATTTAGGATACCAATTGATCCGCACCAAAGGTTTGTTTGATGGAAAGTGCCACTCTTTTCCCGGCGGTATCACAGAAGTCGAGCCCGGAATAATCAGGGTTCAGTCCGGCAATGTAAGGCACCGCCATGATGTAGAGGTTTTCCGTGGCTTCGCCATAATAATCCAGCGCCTGGAAATGATCGTTGATATTTAATCCGTCCACCCGCAGGTAAAAATAGTCGGGTTCAACTTTCAGAATATGGCTGTTGCCTTCCTCCAAAGCTTCAGCACCCTTATTTTTGTCTCTGAATTTAAGATAGCCCGAGCTGATGCTTCCGCCATCACGCAGGCCTTCAAACGGAATGTCGTTGAACTGCACCGGTTGTTGGCCGATCGCATCGATATACAGCCTGTAATGTTCAGATTTTTTATTGCCTGTTTCGTCACTGTAATGATAAATAATTCCTTCATCAGCATCCGGCTCCACATAGCTTTCGTCATCTACACTGATCAGATCGATAATTCCGGCATTGTACAACGCAATAATTTCGCGGTATGAAGACTGGGGAAGAGAGGCGATGATCACAGAGATCAGCGGTAAAAGGGTTTTGCGCATCCTCATCATGTCCTCTGCAGAAAAATGTTTTGCCGGATAGTTAATCGCGTAACTGAATGCGGCAAGCATTTCTTTCCAGGCAATCGTCTGGTGCCTTTCGATGGATTTCTGCGCCTCACTGTATTCTGCTTTAAAAAGTTCAAAACTGTCCAGTTCATCCCGGAGGCTCAGCATTTTTTCTACAAACTCCTCAATGCTTAAATCTCTGATCTCGTTGTAAAATTTCCCGTGCTTTTTTTGCAGCGGCTTTTTAAAGTTCCTGTCAAATATATAATCCAGATCTACAAAACCACCGTTTTTCTGTTTGTATTCATAAATTTCATCCTGTGACATGATCCATCCTTCAGAATACGGGCTTCCTTCGGAATGGAACCGCAATGCCGGCAGATATCCCCTTTTGGAAAACAGCGTCATGGAAAAATTCCGGCTTTCCTCGTGTAAGGTGTAGGTATATTCATTGTTGTTTTTCGTAAAGGTCCCGTTCAGCCGGGCCAGCGTTTTTACAGCATCTACCGCAGTAAGGGAAGTGCCCCGGATGGCTACGGCATAATTGGTATGGCCGGTGAATTTGGAAGGAGGGTAAGGGGAGTCAAACCATCCTTTTACTTTTTCCTCATTCTTTTTCGGCCAGTGATGACCGGTACAGAGGATGATGCCTGAACAAATAAATGCGTCTCCCTTTTCTGTCGTAATATGGAAAAGATGATCATCCTTTTTATGAATATCGGTCACCGCAGTTTCCTTATGAATTTTTACTTCTACACCGAGTTTCCTGGCCTGTTTCAGCAGGAGCCTGAACTGTTCTTCGAGATAATTTCCGAGCAGCAGTCTCGGGATCACCTGAAATTCGTTCAGGTTTCTGTAATCGCTGAAATCAGGATCTTCGGAGTAAGGCTTACGCGTAATGTACTCGCTGAAAGTTTCAGGTAAATGAGGAAGTTCATTGGCAGAAACATTGGCTACATGTTCATGGCATGCACCCCGTTCGCTGTACGGCATTCCGGCTCCCAGCCGGTTGCTTTTTTCAAAAATATATAATTGGTTAGGTAATACCTGTTCGGAAATCAGATGTTTAACGGCGAATAAAGCGGCAGGTCCGCCTCCGATGATTGCAATGGTGTCGTTTTTTTTCATGATACTGATATTTGCGGTTATTGTGGGATCAAAAAGAAGGAATCGGCTCTGTTAAAAAGCGTTGTGTTTTTTTGTTTTAACTGTTGCTGATGTCCGTGTTGAAAGGCATTGCCGGAACTTGCGTTAAAATTACACCCCTGCTTTTTTTTGATCTTCATCATGATTTGCAATAAGTATGCCTGCCATCGATCGTGTGGTACCTAAAGTTTTCGTACATATTCTGCCGGTAGACGGGTTTTTTTAACCGGACAAGCTGCAGTATTTAAATTATACGGTTACTGCCTTTTTTGTTTTACAAAAGGCATCGGTAAGTAATTTTACCTGAATCGGTCTCTTTTTTTCATCGACATCCAGCCGGTTATAAAATCCTGTTTTTACCATTACCATTTTGTGTTCCGGAATCATAATAATAAACTGGCCGAGAAAGCCGTAGAAAAACCGGCATTTTATTTCGTTTTCATCATCAGCCCAGACGGTGAAACAGAAAGCGTCGTTTTCTGAAGTCGGGG
>JAKOOG010000299.1 GCA_022701545.1 Weeksellaceae bacterium
GTTTGTCGTTCTTCAAAAAGAACCATAAAATTTAAGGCACTCATTTTGAGTGTCTTTTTTTATAATATACGGATATGAAAAATACCATCATCATCTTAATCGTTTCTTTATTTACTTTCAGTTGTTCAGCACAGGCGATTTCAAAAAGCGATAAGGAAAAAAGTGAAATGAAACCTTCCAAAAATGAAGACGGAGAATGGGATCTTACCGTTATCGATACCCAGTTTGATTATTTCATGAACGCCATAGCCAAGCCGATCAGCCAGTATACGGAATCTTATTTGAAGAACAGGAATACGCAGCTCGTCGCAGAATGGAATTCGTATTATTTTTCCGGACGGTACCGGAATGTGATTGAATCATCCATTGATTACGATCCGAAAGAAAAATACGGGTTAAAGTTTGAATATAAGCTCTATCAGGTTTTCGCTTATGTGAACTGGCGGTACGGATTGCGGATGAACGGACTATCGGGAAGTGATACAACGAGATTTTAAACAAAAAGGTTCAGCGCAATGCTGAACCTTTTTTAGTTTTATAACCAGTAAAAAATTATTTATTGAATAATTCCTCTACTTTATCCCAGTTTACCACTTCGAAGAATGCTGTTACATAATCAGGTCTTCTGTTTTGGTAGTTCAGGTAATAAGCATGCTCCCAAACATCAAGTCCTAAAACAGGAGTTCCTTTTACATCAGCTACCGGCATTAATGGATTGTCTTGGTTTGGTGTTGAAGTTACGGAAACGGAACCGTCTGAATTTTTTACCAGCCAGGCCCATCCAGAACCGAATCTTGTTTTAGCGGCATCGGAAAAATCTGTTTTGAATTTGTCAAAACCTCCGTAAGTTTCGATAGCAGCTTTCACATTTCCTACCGGTTCCTTGCTTCCGCCCGGCGTTAAAATTTCCCAGAACAACGTATGGTTGAAATGTCCTCCGCCATTGTTTCTTACAGCCGGCTTATCGGTTCCGGTCTGGCAAACTTCTTCTATCGTTTTTCCTTCAAGGTCTGTTCCTTTGATGGCATTATTTAAATTGTCAACATAAGCCTGGTGGTGCTTGGTATGGTGGATTTCCATTGTTTTAGCATCGATAGTCGGCTCTAATGCATCGTACGCATATCCTAGTTGTGGTAATTCGAATGACATAATTATATTTTTTAATGTTATTACTCAAATTTAGTCATAATTTGATCCATAGTCAAAAAATGAAGATTACTTTAATAAATCTTTAACATTGATTTCCTGATTTAGAATGAATTAAATTTTGAAGCCGGGAAGATGGATGATAAAGCCGGAAGTTTTTGAAACTTGAGAATATTCTCTTTAATTAAGATTCAATAGAATTGTAAAAAAGATTTCACCTCCGTCATGTATTCAGTTAAAACAAAAAGCACAGACATTCCTGTCCGTGCTTTTATATAATAAATTAAATTAGTCTATTTATTCATCGACATCAGGAATTCCTCATTATTCAGGGTTCCTCTGATGTTTTTGCTTACAAACTCCATGGCTTCCACAGGATTCATTTCAGAAAGATATTTTCTCAGGATCCACATTCTCTGAGAAGTTACTTCATCAAGAAGAAGATCGTCCCTACGCGTGCTGGATGCTACCAGGTCAATCGCAGGATAAATTCTTCTGTTGGCAATTTTACGGTCCAGCTGAAGCTCCATGTTTCCGGTTCCTTTAAATTCTTCAAAGATCACTTCGTCCATTTTAGACCCCGTATCGATAAGCGCTGTAGCAATAATCGTCAGAGATCCGCCGCCTTCAATTTTTCTTGCTGCTCCGAAGAATCTCTTCGGTTTATGGAGGGCATTGGCATCCACTCCACCGGACAATACTTTTCCTGAAGCCGGAGTTACGGTGTTGTAAGCTCTGGCAAGTCTGGTGATCGAGTCTAATAGAATCACGACATCATGTCCGCATTCCACCATTCGCTGGGCTTTTGCTAAAACCAGGTTGGCCACTTTTACGTGCTTTTCTGCTGCTTCGTCGAAAGTAGATGCAATTACTTCTGCATTTACACTTCTTTCCATATCGGTAACCTCTTCCGGACGCTCATCAATCAGAAGCACCATCATATAAACTTCCGGGTGATTCGCGGCAATAGAATTGGCAATATCTTTCAGTAACATCGTTTTACCGGTTTTCGGCTGGGCTACGATCATGGCCCTCTGTCCTTTTCCGATAGGTGCAATTAAATCGACAATCCTTGTAGACATCGTAGAATTGTTTCCGGTCAGGTTGAATTTTTCTTCCGGGAAAAGCGGGGTTAGGTATTCAAAAGCTACCCGGTCTTTGATAAAAGCAAGGTCTCTTCCGTTAACTTCCGTCGGTTTAAGCAATGAAAAATATTTCTCCCCTTCTTTCGGAAGCCTTACAATCCCTCTTACGGTATCACCTGTTTTCAGGCTGTAGTTTCTGATCTGTGCAGTGGAAACATATACATCATCCGGAGAAGATATGTAGCTGAAATCCGATGAACGCAGGAACCCATAGTTATCCGGCAGGATTTCCAAAACCCCTTCAATACTCACCATGCCGTCGAAACTGAATTCTTTTTTCTGTTCGTGCTGATGGTGCTGATGCTGGTTTTGATTTTGCTCATCATTCCTTTCAGCGTGCTGCTGTTGCGGCCTCTGCTGATTCGGATTTTGATTCTGGTGCTGGTTATGATTTTGCTGTTGATCTTCGTTCCTTTCAGCATGCTGATGTTGCGGCCTTTGCTGATTTGGATTCTGATTCTGGTTTTGGTTTGGATTCTGATTCCGGTTCTGGTTTCCGTTGTTGTGTTGCGGATTGTTGTGCTGGGTTCTCTGGGAACGTGCCTGAACCTGAGGCTGGTTCGTATTCTGCTTTTCATCTGCAGGTACGGATTCCTGGGTTTCCGGAGTATGGGAAGCTTCTGTTTTTTCCTGAAGCACTTCTGTATTGGCGGTATTGGCCGGAGAAACTCTTTTCCTTTTTTTCCTGGCGGCAGCTGTCTGTTCTTCTGTAGCGGCTGCAGGCTCTGTTGTTATTTCCTGCGGTTCTGCCTGTTTCGGAGGCTCTTCAGCGGCAGGTTGTACTTCTTCTGCCTTTTCCTCTTTTGTGGGCTGAGGTTCTGCCTGGGCTTTAGGATCTGCCTTTGTCTTGGCTGCGGTCTTTCGCGGGGCCGCTTTTTTAGCAGGAGCCTTAGCAGGCTTTTCTGCCGGATTTTCTTCAGTAGCAGTACTGATTTCCGTTGCGTTAAAATATTCTTTGGCAACTTTAGGATTGGAAGCCTGGAAGTCAAGAACGGCAAAGATTTTATCATTTTCCGTGCTGTTTCTTGCCACTTTAACGCCCAAATCCTTTAAGATTTTAGTCAGCTCCGTTACGGATTTTGACCTTAACGTTTCGATGTTAAACATATTTATGTAAAAAAATGTAATTAATTGTGAGTAAGAAAAGTAAGTCGGGT
>JAKOOG010000310.1 GCA_022701545.1 Weeksellaceae bacterium
TCAGCGATTACTTTGGAAGAAGCTGCCAACAAAGTAAAAGAAGTTTTAGCCTAAGGCTGAAATCTTAATATATCTAAAACCGTTTCATTTTTGAAGCGGTTTTTTTATTTACCGATATTAGTAATCAATGATAGATCTATTTATTCATTTTAGCAATAACCGGAGGTTCCAAAGCGGAATAATACGTACACCTTATCATGGAAGAGTATGTTATAGAGAACAATGAAGCTCTATTAAATGATCAGTTTGATATAGGGATCATTGCTGAGCTTTTAAGACAAATGATTCTGTTGCCAAAATTCATAAGCAGGATAGCATTTCCGTAAAAAATATAGGAATAAATAATTTTCGGCCCAATTCTTTTTATTAAAAAATATGATTTATTCATTTTAAAATGATTATATTTACTGTAAAGCACACTGAATGAGATTGTATCTGTACTATTTTCTCTTTTTATTTCTGAATTGTCAATCGCAGATTGCCGGTAATAATGGGGTGCCTGAAGGAAAAGCGATTCCTTTTGAAGATAAATACCATTATCCTTTCCCTTTAACTCCAAAAGATTTTATCGTTATTGATTCCCAGGAAAAAATGGATGGGGTTTTTAATATCGTTCATCAGCATACGGATGGAAACAGGTTTTCACCTATTCCTGCTGTAACTGAAAATGAGACTTATCTCATCATAAAACCCCGGTTGAAAAATTCCAATGACGTTACCGTTGAGTCTGTCATATTAGACAAAGACATCCTGTATGTTACCGTTCTCCCTTTTGATAATCCGGATTTCGATAAGAAGAGCAGGTTCTCTCCGAATATCCTATTGAAGTTAACAGGCCATGTCTTATTTAAAAAAGTGACCATTAAATAATAATATACATCATTCACATGAAAAGCAAAACATTTATTCTCTCGTGCCTGCTGATGGCTATACAGGGTTTTGGCCAGCAGAACTACTGGGCCAGAATACAGGACAACAAAGTAAACAGGGACGACCTCAGTCCGCGATGGACAAACCCTGCTGTTTTTTCACTTTATCGCCTGGATCTTGAAAAAATTAAAGGTGATCTTAAAAAAGCGCCACAGCGTTTTTCTGCCGATGAAAGCCTGGTTATTAAATTTCCTGATGCCGATGGAAATATAAGGGACTACATTGTACAGGAAGCTTCTGTCATGGAACCTAAGCTGCAGGCGGAATTTCCGGAGATGCGTGCTTATACCGGATGGCAGAAAAGCCACCCTGAAAATACAATCCGTTTCAGTGTAACCCCTTCCACGGGCATCAGCGTAATGTATTTCGATAACTGGGAAGTAAGCTACCTTGACAGCTATACCAAAGATCTTTCGTCGTTTATTATTTACAAAAGAAAGGATTTACCGAAAAATGACAGGCTGTTTGAGTGCCATGTAGAAAGTGAGCTGGACCAGCTGAAAAACAATGGTTCTACAAATAAGGCGCCGTTGGTTTCGGACGGGCAGTTCAGGACCTATAGGCTGGCCCTGTCTGCAACCGGAGAATATACTGCTTTTCAGGGTGGAACCGTTTCGCAGGCTATGGCCGCAATGGTTACAACGATGAACAGGGTAAACGGAATCTATGAAAAAACAATTTCGTCAACGATGGTAATGGTGGGCAATAACAGCCAGCTTATCTATACCAATGCGTCTACGGATCCTTTTTCGAATGGTAATCCAGGTGCCATGATTAATGAAAACCAAACCAATACAAACAACATCATCGGATCTGCAAATTACGATATCGGTCACGTGTTTGGTACCAATAGCGGAGGGCTCGCCGGACTTGGAGTTATTTGTGTCACCAGCAGTAAGGCAAGAGGGGTTACGGGATCCGGAGCACCGGTAGGAGATCCTTTTGACATTGATTATGTAGCGCATGAAATCGGGCACCAGTTTGGGGCCAACCACACATTCCGGGCAGCCACCAGTTCCTGCCAGGGAAATGCGAACAACAGTACCGCTTACGAACCGGGAAGCGGAAGCACCATTATGGCGTATGCAGGAATCTGCGGTACCAACAATAATGTGCAGAACAACAGCGATGCCTATTTTCATGCGGCCAGCGTTATTGAGATGTATAATGTGCTGCAGCGGTCATCCGACTGTGCATCGAAAACCTCCAATAACAACAGTGTTCCTACGGCTGATGCAGGGGCAGATTACGTGATTCCGAACGGAACGGCATTTGTGCTTACGGGAACAGGAACAGATCCTAACGGAGATGCTCTGACGTACCTGTGGGAACAGTATGATAATACCAACAATACCCAGCCGCCGGTATCCACGGCTACGGTAGGTCCGGTTTACCGTTCGAGAACGCCGTTGAGTTCCCCTTCAAGATATCTTCCTTTGCTGAGCTCCGTAGTAGCGAATAACCTGGTTCCGAAATGGGAAGTAACGCCGGGGGTAGCCCGAACGCTTAATTTTTCATTGCTCGTTAATGACAATAAAGCCACCGGAAATCAGGCGGCAAGGGATGCCATGGTGGTAACGGTAACCGGCGACGGACCTTTCACGGTAACTTCGCAGGCGAACTCCGGAACAAATTACCCCGGAAATACAAGCATTCCGGTAACCTGGAATGTAGCAGGAACCAATACAGGATCGATCAACACCCAGAATGTAAGCATTATTTTGTCGAAAGACGGCGGGCTTACTTTCAGCACGGTACTGGCAGCCAGTGTTCCCAATAACGGCTCTGCCAATGTAACGCTTCCTAACGAAAATGTTTCTTCAGCAAGAATTATGGTGAAAGCGTTGAATAATATTTACTATGCACTTAACTCATCAGCGTTCTCCATCACCCAAAATGCATTGTCCACTTCGGAAGCTTCGGTAAAAAGTTTTTCAATATACCCGAATCCATCTCATGATGTTGTTAATATCCTGCTGAAAAATGCTTCGCAAAAGGCAGATTACAAATTGTTTGATGCTTCCGGCAGACTGGTAAAAGAAGGAAACTTTAAAGGCGAAACAAAAGTAAGAGTGAACGATCTGATCAATGGAAATTACCTGATCACGGTAATCCTGGAAAATGGAGAGAGAATAACCGAAAAATTAATTATTAAAAAATAATTTCAGTATATATTAAACTAAAGCAGCCAAAAATTGGCTGCTTTTTTATTTATCGGAATTTCCGGTAAGACTGCCCGGATCTCCGGCGGTGATGTTGATGCTGGTTGGAGTAACGAGATGAATCCCGTCTTTATCCAGGCGCTGTTTGATCAGCAGGTAAGCTTCACTTTTCAGCTGTACCATATTGGCACCTACCTTCATCCAGAATTTAGCCTGAAGATTAAAAATGCCCTGTTTCAGATCGGTAAAGATCACTTCTGCGCCATCCAGCCGGTCTGCATTTTCAAGGGTCTGGATTACTTCCATGATGCCCTGCTGGGCTCTGTTGATATCTTCATCCGCAGGAATTTCAAAATTTAAAATAATTCTTCGCTGAGGTGATGCGGTAAAATTGGAAAACGGTGCATTGAAAATAACCTGGTTGGGAATGTATACCTTTTTGCCGTCATCCGTTATAATTTTAGTCGTTAAAAAACCGATTTCCATAACAGTCCCCGAATTGTTTCCTATGCTGATGTAGTCCCCGATTTTAAATGCTTTGTCAATTCCGATCAGCATTCCGGAAAATATACTGGATACGAGATCCTTCAGGGCAACCCCGGCAATCACCCCGGCTACCCCCAGGCTTCCGATAAATTTCCAGAGAAACCCGCTGAATCCCATGATTTCCAGCGCAATGAATGTTCCCATGATCATGATCAGAAACCGGAAGATGCTGATGGTGGTAACCAGCGAACTTTCTCTTTTGCTTTTAGGGAAAAATTTATGGAAAAGCTTTACGGCGGCTTTACTCAGATATTTGCTGGTGATAAGAAATAAAGAAAACACAAGGACTCCGACCACCAGTTTAGGCGTAAGCTCTGCAAATTTTAAATACCAATTTTCTAAAACCCGGTATACAACGTCGATGTATCCAAGAGTACCCTTCTCCATGCCAAAAAAATTTAATTAAAGATATAATTTTTCAACAAAAATTTTGCCAGTTTCAAAAACTCTACTAAATTTGTAGACTAATAAGAACAAAATATTATGTCAATCAAACTAGGAGACACCGCACCCGATTTTCAGGCAGAAACTTCTGCCGGAGATCTTAATTTTTATGATTATCTGGGAAATTCCTGGGGAATTTTATTTTCACATCCTGCAGATTATACGCCGGTCTGCACCACAGAGCTGGGCTATACGTCGAAACTGAAGGAAGAATTCGATAAAAGAGAAACGAAAGTTATCGCCTTGAGTGTGGATGGAGTAGAGGACCACCAGAACTGGATCAAAGATATTAATGAAACTCAGGAAACGGATGTCCAGTTTCCGATTATTGCCGATAAGGACAGGAAAATTTCAGAATTGTATGATTTTATTCATCCGAATGCTTCCGCAACGGCTACAGTCCGTTCTTTATTAATCATTGACCCTCAAAAGAAAGTAAGGCTGATTATCACCTATCCTGCTTCAACAGGGCGTAATTTCAATGAGATTTTAAGGGTTCTGGATTCTTTGCAGTTGGTTGATTCGCAAAAAATTGCCACCCCGGTAAACTGGCAGAACGGGGATGATGTAATCGTTCCGCCATCGGTTTCCACAGAAGAGGCCAGAAAGATCTTTCCTAAAGGCGTGACTGAAGTAAAACCGTATCTGCGATATACGCCTCAACCGAATATATGATTTATTTATTTGATTTTTTATAGTTTAGTTTTAATTTGTACGAAAATCGTCCCGGAAATTTCTTCCCGGGACGATTTCATTGTAAAGTATATAGTGAGTGTGAAGTGATTGCTTCGTTTATTTTACATCATTGATAACGTCTCTCCCTTTTGAAGTCGGGATAAAGATGCTGAAACCAACGTTGAAAGTGATATTTGAGTTAAGACCTTCGCTTCCGAATCCTGCCTGTCCCTGGTACTTTACCAATCCTTCTACTCCGATGTTCGGTGTAATGAAGTAAGAATATCCAGGACCTACACCGAAATCAAGACCGCTGGTAGAAATTCCGTTCTCAACAGAAGATCCTCCAACTCCTAAATTTCCTTCGAAGAACCAACGTCCGTGGTTTAACAAATTATCCACTCCTTTTTCTCCCGGAGATAAATAATAACGTCCCAAACCTCCTACAGCATAATCAAATCTTGTAGGGCTTCCGTTTGTTACTTTGCTGAATCCTAAATTTACATATCCACCAACTGCTACATTATCGTCAATAAAGTAAGCTGCTTTTGGCTGTAATGCGATGCTGTAACCACCACCTGTATTTAATCCGAAATTACTGGATAAAATGCTGCTTCCTACCATCCAGTTTCCTCTTTGGATCTGTGCATTGGCAGTTGTAGCTAAACCTGCTACCGCTAGTATTCCTGATAAAATTAGCTTTTTCATAATTTATTATTTTAATGTTTATCAATTATTATTTGTGCTATCAGAAAAACAATAAATGTGCCATACTAATCCTTAGATGATGAATTAAAAATAATTAAAACCAATTTAAACACCGCTTTACAGAGATCCGGTTTCTTTTATCAGCGGGTATTCAGACAAGTAACAGAAGAACGGCAACCACCAGCCCGGCAACGGTAAAAATCATTCCCCGCTTAAATGCTTTTGTCTTAGGATTGAACATCCAGAAACTGGAAATAACAAAAAAGAATAATGAAATTCCGAAGAAAGTATTAAGGGGTGAAAGCGGTTCCTTTGACTGCGATTTGTGAAGCTTGGTCATTTTATCCAGCAGGAAAGGCAGCTCTTTTTTGGAATATTTAGCCTGCCCGGTCGTCTGATCGTACGTTCCCTGTTTGAATGTTAAAACAGTACCTTCCGTTTTCTGTACTTCGAGGTTTTTGATTTTTAATTCTTTGCCTAAGGCTTTTTCATCCAGGTTTTTTTCGATTACCTTGTCATACTTTTTTTCTTTTTTCAGGAAATCTGTGTCCCGGTAGACCAGCAACACCCCGCTTACTGCATATACGGCCATAATTCCGGCCAGGAAATATCCCAGGTACCGGTGGGTGATTCTCATGAAACTTCTTGTGTCTTTAATCTTATCCATATCTAATTGTTTGTTTTTTAAATTTCAAAAGTGGAAACTGCAAAAATGCAATTCCCACTTTGATTGAAGAAATTATTCGTATTATATTTTACAGCCTGTACGTCAGTGTGAAATAATAGTTTCTCGGAGTAATCGGATT
>JAKOOG010000315.1 GCA_022701545.1 Weeksellaceae bacterium
ATTTTTGGCAACCACCACGCCTCCTACCGGGATATTTCCCGCAGGACCGGTCGGGCATGCATCCGGCATCACCGCTCCTCCGATCAGGGTCGGGGTTTTCATCAGCACTTTCATGGTATTGATCACTTTTTCCACATTATCATTCTCGCTTTCGTGTTCTGCCCGGATGTTGATGATAAAATCTTTTGCCGTTTCATGCAATGGCACCAGTTCAGGCTGCTTAAATGGTTCCAGATATATTTTGATCTGGTTTTCATCCAGTTTATTTTCATTAATGAATTCGATGGCTTCCTTAAACCATTTCGCAGGACGGTATCCCATTTCGATCAGGTTGTTTCCGTTAAATTCCATAAGTTCTCTCATTTTGTTGATGCAAAGTAACGGTACAAGTATGCAATCTTTTTGCGCAGACCCGATTTTTTTAATTATTTTTGAAAAAATTATAGACAATGTTATTTGAACAGTTAGAAAAATCGGCAGGAGAAATTTCTTTTCGGGAGGTGATCGCCTTTATTGATGCGCATTACGATTTCACGCCGACCCGATTTACCAACGGCAGTACCGTTAACGAAGCCAACCAGAACAACGGATCGTGCAAGGTATTCAGCTTTGCGCAGCTGAACGGTCTTTCTGAAGAGGAGACTTTGAATCTTTTCGGAGAATTCTACCGGGAAGACGTGCTTAAAAATCCTGAAGGCAGCGATCACCAGAATATCCGGAACTTTATGCAGACCGGCTGGGAAGGCATTGCTTTTGAAGGAAAAGCTCTGCAGCGAAAATAAGTTATTTAACCTTGTAGGTTTTGAAAACCGATGAGGCTTGGCGGAAGATCGCCAGTTGTTACACCCCCGCGTGAGGGATGTGCAGGGCCCGACCGGAGGGAGGGGTCTCAGGCGCGGCGCTTGCGCCGCGCCTGAGACCGGAACGAAGTGGAGCCCGGAGCAGCCCGGCCCGGAAAAGCGCCGATTGATGTCCAGGCTTCCGGGACACGCCCGAATCTTTAAAATTGAAACCATGTCATCGAATAAAAATGCCCTGATCCGCTACAAGACCCTGGACAAGTGCCTGAAAAACAAATACCGGAAATATACCCTGGAAGACCTGATCGACGAGTGTTCCGAAGCCCTGTTTGAATTCGAGGGAAAGGAATCTTTTGTGAGCCGCCGGACCGTACAGCTCGACCTGCAGAATATGCGGAGCGAGAAATTCGGTTACGAAGCGCCGATCGAAGTGTACGAAAGGAAGTATTACCGCTACAGCGATCCCGATTACAGCATCCACAACATTTCGGTGAATGAAAGCGATCTGAAAGCGATGAACAACGCCGTGCAGATCCTGAAGCAGTTCAAGGACTTTTCGATGTTCAAGGAAATGAACGGGGTCATCCAGAAACTGGAGGATTCCATCCACTCCACGAACCAGAAATCCATCATCCACCTGGACAAGAACGAACAGCTGAAAGGGCTGGAATATATTGATGCCCTGTACGATGCCATTCTCCATAAAAAAGTACTGAAAATCACATACCGGAGCTTTAAGGCAAGGGAGTCGGATTGTTATGTGGCGCACCCGCAGCTATTGAAAGAGTTTAATAACCGCTGGTTCCTGATCTGTCTTCATAAAGGCAAAGAGTACAATCTGGCGTTGGATCGGATGGAAAACATTGAGGTTGAGGAAAATGCAGAATATGTTGATCTGAACCTCGACGGTGATGAATACTTTAAAGATATTGTCGGGGTAAGCGTTTCACCGACCATGGCTCCGAGGAATGTCGTGTTTTTCGTGGATTCGTCCAATGCTCCTTACGTAAAGACCAAACCGTTCCACAGCAGCCAGGAAATGATAAGCGAAACCGATGAGGGCACCGTTTTCAAAATCTGCGTCCAGCTGAATTTTGAACTGGAACGCCTTTTACTGGGTTTCGGGGAATGCCTGACCGTTTACAAACCGAGAAAGCTGAGGCTGCGGCTTGAAGAAAAATTCAAAGCCGGCCTGAAAAACTACCAGAACCTTATTGTTCCGGATAAAGATTGATCTGTCCGGGCTAATAGAATGAACATCAGACTTTGCATTAAAAAATGGTAAAAAACAATCCGGAAAGGACTTAAGTCATATTCTTGAAAGACTTCTGTTTTTTTTTGAAGTTTCCCGGCCCAATAAATAATCCGCTGATCAACAGGCATATCATAAAGTAAATAAAAGAAATTTAAAATTAAAGATCTGTTTAATCTGCGCCATCCGCGTGAGATTTGATCCTGTACCCTGTTGAGAAATCTTTGTACCACACCGGATCATAATGGCTCAGAAATTGTATTGCATGATCCAATAAAAATAAATAATATGAGATCCAGAATATTAAAAGCGGTGGTTGCTATGGTAGCCCCTTTGGTTATTGAGTTTATCGTTAAAAAAATATCGGAAAAAATCGACCAGAAAAGTCAGCCGAAAGAACCGAAAAAACTGCCTGCATCCATACACTAAACTGAATCTGTACACCACAGGACGCAGTTTGATTTAAATTATAAAAAGAGACTTTCATTTTGAAAGCCTCTTTTTTGTTGATAGAAACGAGGGGTTCTTCGGGTACCCCCGTGAGTTGTATCATATAAAATCATACACTCCGTTTTTCCAGCCGAGCACTTTGGCGGAATCCGCCTTCAGCCAGTTTTTAAGAATGGTGGCATAAACTTTCCGGAAATCTTCGGAATAGATCAGGTCACCTTCATTCAGGTGCTGCAGGTCGGGAAGGGCATTCAGAAGTCCTTTTCTTTTCAGTCCGCCGCTGATGAAAAACATCTGGTTCGCGGTGCCGTGATCGGTTCCGTTGCTGGCGTTCTGGGCTACCCGGCGTCCGAACTCCGAAAAGGTCATCAGCAGGATATGCTCGAAAAGCCCGTTGCTCTTCATGTCGGCTACGAAAGATTGTACTGCTTCATTAATATCCGAGAAAAGCTTCTGTTGTCTTTCATTTTGGTTCACATGGGTATCGAAGCTTCCGACCGAAAGGTAATACACCCGGGTATTGATATCGGATTTGATCAGAGAAGCGACGGTTTTGAAATCTTTTCCCAACTGGGAGGCCGGATAGGCAGCATCGGTTTTTTTGGCCTTGCTTTCCTCAAAAATATAGCCGGCATTGTTGATGGTAGAACCAAGGGTCTGGTACAGATAGGAAACCGTCTCATCATCGTGGTGGTGGTCATAGAGTGATTTGAAATATTTTTCCTGGCTGGTCTGGTAGAGCCTTTTCGGGTCTTTGAAAGCAAATGCTTTGTTGTCTTCACCTTTCAGGGCCAGGCTCAGCATATCGTCTACTTCAAGCGCCTGGGTAGGATGCTCGCACCGGTAGCATTCTTCGTCCAGGTATCTTCCGAGCCATCCGGTTTCGAGGTATTCGTTGCTTTTGCTGGCGGACTGCCAGATATCCATGCTTCGGAAGTGGGATTTATCGGGATCCGGATAACCGACGTTGTTCATCACCGAGAGTTCACCGTTGTCGTATAGTTCTTTAAAATAGGATAGGGCAGGATTGATGCCCGCCTCATCGGTTAAAGATAAAGAATTCCGGATGGCAATTTTATTCCGTTCCCGGAAGTAAATATCGTTCCGTGACGGGATAATGGTATTCAGGCCGTCGTTCCCGCCGGTAAACTGGAGGACAACCAGGATTTTCTGATTGGGTTCCAGCGCATCGTCAAACGCCATGGCTTTCAGGAAATTCGGCATCATGAATGAGGCAGCGGCCAGTGAGCTTATTTTGAGGAATTCTCTTCTTTTGATCAGCATAACATCAGATTTTTAAGTGAAGGGTGATGGATTGGATGATAAAGCCTGCTGCTTTTACATCAGTTGATATTCCGGGGTAGACATCAGGTTAATGATATTCATTTTCACCGAATTGTCCGAGAAATTCTTCACGGAAGCCAGATCAAGCGACCTGCTGCTCTGGATGAGGTAATCTTCCGGGTTTTTTCCGCTGAAAACCTTTTCTACATAAGCCCAGTCGATGGTAATATTGGGGTTCTTAAAGCTTTTCGCCAGTGCATTGGGATTGTTTTTCAGTCCCATATCCAGATCATCGTCTTCTTTCGGACGGTAGTCCAGCGGCCGAAGCCCGGACCAGATCTGCGGAATCTGCAGTCTCAGCATCAACGTGGAACTGTCGATCCACGATCTTCCGTTCGGCCAGCCGGAAACATTCGGCGGGTACAGCAGCATTTGCCCCAGCAGCTTTTGGTAAACGATCAGGTTTTTCGGATTTTGGATATTCATGGGAAGTGCCCGCATCATTCCGGCCATCAGCTCAATGGGTGATTTGATCCGGCTGCCGATATTTTTCCGGTCGTAGAACCAGGAGCTGGAGAAAATTGTTTTCATCAGCTTTTTAATATCGTAACCGGACCGGTAAAAACCATCGCTCAGATTGCTGACTATCGCATCGTCTACATTTTCATTCACAAAAAACCGGTAAATTTTGGCAGTGATGAATTTAGCCGTCGCTTTCTGTTCAAGGATCATATTTAAAACGTCAGCACCGGTGAAATTCCCCGTCTTTCCCAAGAATGTCTTGGAGCCTTCGTCGTGGACTTTTACTTTTTCGGCAAAATTCCCCTGTTTATCATAACTCCATCCGGTAAAGGCCCTGGCGGCTTCGCGGATGTCTTTTTCAGTATAATTTCCGCGGCCCATGGTGAAAAGTTCCATTACCTCACGGGCAAAGTTTTCATTCGGGTGGTCTTTTTTATTCTGCTGGTTGTTCAGGAAATTCAGCATGGCCGGGGTCTGGCTGACTTCAAACAATAAATCTTTAAAATTTCCCAAGGCATTCTTCCGGATGACATTCAGGATCTGCCGGTTGAATTTCGGATTCTGAACCCTTGATGCAAAATGCCCGTGCCAGAAAAAGGCCATTTTTTCACGCATCTGCTCCCTGCTGCTGACCATCTTACTCAGGAAATTAAGATTTAGTTCCTCGACCTGCTGTCGATAGATCTTCTGCATCTGTTTTTTCTTTTCGGCAGGACCAGCAGGATCCATCATATTCATTGAATCTGCATTTCCCGTCATGGCATTGGCCGTTTCCGGAAGGTCAGGCGTTTCATAATTGATGTACTGAAAGGTTTCTTCATGGAAAAGGTCATCCATCAGGGTTTTCGCATCTTTTTTTGTGAGATCGCCCAACTGGGCAATTCCCGGCCCGAAACCCGCACGCCACATAAGGTGCTTGTTATTGAGTAATGATGGAGCATCCATACGAGATT
>JAKOOG010000332.1 GCA_022701545.1 Weeksellaceae bacterium
AGCTTTATAGGCTTCTTCTAATTTTTTTGCACTTTTTGAAGTATATATTTTTACTCCAAAAGCAAATTTTTTATCTTTTGAATTAGGATAATAATAGAATTCATCCGATTTTATCTTTATTTCTTCAGGATCTGAACCAACATCAGTAAAAGTTTTCACAGAATTATAGGCAGTTGTGCGCGCGTCAATGAAATACATTTCTTTAGTAAGCGACGAAGTAAAACTATTTTCTGGAGGGATCGTTGTTAGAAATGAATTTACATTATCCATTTTTCTTATAGAACTGCCAAATTGTGAGAAAGTTATGTTTTTTTTAGTCTTAATAAAATTCTGAAAATCCTTTTTTGAATCATCTGAATAGCCTGTTTTTTTTAAATATTCTTGAAAATTCATTTTAATAATTTTTAAAGATTAATAAAAGGCAGAGTATAAAACCCTGCCCATTAATTATGATTGTACAGAATTTACTGAAGTGCTTTTTTCAGTTCGGCCAGAGGCAGCTGGGCGATCACTTCTTTCGGATTGTCGTCATTGGTCAGCTGGAGGAATCCTCCGTTCAGTTCGATATTATCGATAAACTTGTCATCTCCGGAATTGAGCTGGGCATTACTGAATGCAAAATCGCTTTCTGTGACCACATCAGCAGGAACTTCAAATTCCTCCGGGTCTTCTTCCGAGAACGGCAATGCAGTAAGGGTTTCTAATCCGGCGCCATCCTTCTGTAAGATATTGAGCGAGGTCGGTAGGGTGGTAATCCATGCTTTACCCTGCTTTACGCCCATAGGCTGACGCATTTCATCAACAATGCTCATGTACATCGGATCTCCGATCACAGGGACTTCACCGCCGTTCCAGACTTTTCCGGTAGCCATGAAGAACTGTACGGCATCTTCAAAGCCCGGGTTTACGGTGACCACCACTCTGGCCATCCCGGCCTGCAGGAAGCTTCTGAATAGAGGATCGGTGCTTTCCGACAGATACATCGTTTGCCATTCGTCACGGTCTGCCCAATAATACGGATAGAACGTATAATCCATAATAGTCCATTCAAAGGCCTGTTCCAGGAATTTGGCCAAAGCTGTGTACTGGTCAAGGTTTTCACCCAGGAGCACGCTGAATTCCTTCATGGTCTGTTTCTTATTGGTCAGCGTCTGTCCCAAGGTGTTGTTATTAAGGTAATCCTGAAGCAGATAGGCAATACAGTTGTGCTTAATGATCACCCGTTCCATATCACGGTAGAAGTTGGATACTTTTTCTTTGTTTGCCGTTTCTTCCTCTTTTGCCTTTTCGTCTGCTTCTTTTTGTTTTTTAAGGAATGCCTCGTAAGCATCGTCGTAAGCCTTGATAATCAGATCAAAATTTTCCTGTTTCCAGGAAGCCATGTAGGCATCCGACAGGGTACATTTTATTTTTACCACGAATGACATATTGGTGGTCCCGTTGCTGCCGGCATACTGCATCGCGTAATTTCCTACGACATTGATGCCGGTAATGGTATGATTGCTTCGCAGCCAGCCTTGCTTATTCGGGTTGACGAAAGGCGGTAAAAGGCCTCCCTGTAAATTGTCCAGGGTAAGCTGGGAAGAATTCTTCTTGAACCGGTTATAAAATGCATACGTAATGGTTGCTTCGTAGCCTTTATAATTATCCGGAATCATAAGGGTTAACGTTCTTGGGGCGGCACTGTTATCAAGGTTCTGCTCTCCGGTTTCTGCCGTGTAGAGGATATTGGATTCAGGAAGCTTGGTTAGAGCTACCCCATAGTAATTTGCCCAGTACTGCAGCTGATCGTTGGTGGCTGATTTCGGATCCTGCATTTCCCATCGGTCTTTGGATTTTCTCGGATCAACAGGGGCTTTCAGCGTCTCTTTGGTAGCGAAGGTAGCCAGGCGGTGAAGTTTTGCCGGTTCGGGGATCATAAACTCAAACATGGTACGGATCCCATAATTGTAGATCTGGTTCTTCATCTTTTTATCGACCCATCGGTAAACGCCCACTACATGCTTGTCACCGTTTCTGTTATCGAAGCCATGCGCATTGTTTTCTTCGAATTCCTCAATGATTTTTTCGATCCTTTCTTCTGCCACTTTGGTAAGAATTCTTTCCGTGGCCTTTTCGGTAATTTCCTGCGATTGGGCAACGGCCTGGCGGGTGCTGGTCTCTTTGGCATTGCTTGTGGCAAAGCTTCCGCCTACTTGAAATGCATTAAGTTTTCCATAGCTGAAATGAGCTTCGGCATTGATCTGGCTTTGGATGACATTGGCTACTTCAGACTGCATATCATTTCTTGTGGTGGAAGTCGTGTCATTCAGATTTTCCCTCTCGGTAGATTTTGAAGTGGTGGTCTGTATTTCGCTTCTTCTGAGTTTTCGCGTCGATTTTTGCTTGAACTCTTTGGCCATCACATTCTCAATGTGGGTAACTTCTCCCGGAACATACGCATGGGTGCTTTGTACCACCTTCATGTAATCGGCTACCCCTAATCTTTTTATGCCGAAGTTTTTGCGGCTGAAAGTTACCGTTTTAGGATCTGATCCTGTTTCAGGAGTAGTTCCGCCTTCTCCCGGGCTGTCTGTTCCGTCGCCGGGATTATCAGTTTCTTCTTCCTCTGTTTTGGTTCTGAATGAAAATTTTCCCGTATATGTCTCGTCGAAAGCAATATTGCTGTGATTGATGACGGTATATTCACCGTTTTTAAAGTATAAAATAATCTTAATGTCTGAGATACTTTTTAAGTTGCCGATCACCAGCGGGAAGATCACCTTTCCATCAATAACATCAATCGCAGGGATGTCTTTTGAAAGATTTTGTCCGGATCCGGCCATCTGTACATTCGCTGAAAGCAAACCTAAAGACGAGCTGTCGGTATTGTAATAAAATGT
>JAKOOG010000010.1 GCA_022701545.1 Weeksellaceae bacterium
TAAGAGGTCGTATCCTTTACTTCAATCAATCCTACATCTTCTTTCTGCAGTTCTCCTTTTTTCAGCAGATACCCTACGATATCCACTTTGTTTACCTTATCTTTTTTTCCGGCACTGATGTAGATGGTCTGAAACGGTGTTTTTTCAGGAACTTTCGTAAATCCGGTAACACTTTCTTCCGGAGTATTGTTTTTAATGAACGGGAAATTTTCCTCCGCAGTCATGATGAGATAGGCAAAACCTTTGGCATTCATCCGGGCAGTACGTCCGTTGCGGTGGATAAAAGCATCTTCTTTCGGCGGCAACTGGTAATGAACGATTGATTCCACTTCCGGAACATCCAGACCTCTTGATGCCAGATCTGTTGTAATTAAAATCCGTGCAGAATCATTTCTGAACTTCAGTAAAGCACGTTCTCTTTCATCCTGTTCCATTCCGCCGTGGAAGGTCTCTCTGTCGATTCCCTTTTCAGCTAAAAGGTCAGAAATCCGGTCAACGGCTTCGCGGTGATTGCAGAAAATCAACGTTCTTTTATTCCCGATTTTGCAGATCAGATTAAACAGAGTGTCCAATTTTTCCTCGGAAATCGTCATCACTTTCCGCAACTGAATATCAGGTTTTACTTCACTTAGTTTCAGGAAATCAACAAGCTTTTCATTTTGTAATCCTGTAAACTTTGGAATTTCGTCCATCGCTGTCGCAGAAGTTAAAATTCTCTGTGAAAGACCTTTTAAAGCATTGGAAATAAATTCCATATCCTCATGGAAACCAAGTTCTAAAGCCTTGTCAAACTCATCAAGAACCAAAGTCTGAATGGTTTTCGGGTCGAAATTATTGTTTCTTAAATGATAAACCACCCTTCCCGGCGTTCCTATTAATACCGCCGGTGCTTCAGTTAAATTATTAACTTCAATCTTTTTATCGTGACCGCCATAACACACGGAGACTTTAAAATCGGTTCCCATGGCTTTGAAAACCTGCTCGATCTGTAAAGCAAGTTCCCTTGCCGGAACCAGGATCAGCGCCTGGATTCCCGGAGCATTTTTCTTTAAGTTCCGCAAAACCGGAAACAAAAAGGCCAGGGTCTTCCCTGAACCGGTAGGAGAGAGCAATACCACATCCTGATTGTTTTCCGCTGTTTTATAAGTAGATTTCTGCATCTGATTCATGTCCTGAATCTGCAGTTTTTCGTAAATCGATTCTAATTCCATGGTGCAAATTTAGAATAAAGGAACGGTTAAATGAAATAATCTATTTGTTTAGTCGCTTCATTATTTCATTTCCTCTCGTAAGAGTCACCGGGTAAGCTTCGTCGGGATTGCTGATTGATTTTATATAGAGGTCTTTCCCTATTTTAGTCTTTCCCTGCACCAGATTAATAAACCCGGATATCTCGTACATGAAGTTCCGAAGCTTGGCATCCTTATTTTCGTGAGCTGCTAAATAAGCTAAAAGTGTTTCCGCAGAGGTCAGATTGCTGTCTTTATACTTTTTTATATCATATTCATCAGGCTTGCTGAACCAGTAATCCCAAGAGCTTCCCTCATTATGTTCATTCCAGGAATATTTAATGAGTTGCAGGGCAGCCTCTAATAAAGCAGAATTCAATTTTTCGTTTTGAGGTGCTGATTTCTCACTTTCTGAAATGTAATGGGCGATTGTAATATCCGTACCTTTATCTTTCATTTCCTGAAGAATGTTTTCCTTAAGATATAAAGAGTGATTTTTTGAGAAATTCTCATAAGCAAATGAAGGGGAAAAATGGTCCGCAAGATTCTCTATTCTGTATCCTTTTTTAATTCAGATTTTAGATTAATAGTATAGACCGTATGATAATCGTGAAAAAGATAAACGTAAATAATTCCTTTTTTTAGATCGCATACCGTAGAATATAATGTATTCAATTCTCCTTCGTGATGGGTTTTATCCAGAATTTTCTTTAAAAATTCCACATTATTCTCCTTTGAACCGGAAAGCATTTCATTGGCAATTTCAGGTCTTCTGCATGATAACTTTCCATTAATCATATTACAATTTGAATTGACCTGAAAATCACCCTTTTTTTCGGTGATGCCTTTAGGGTTGATCAGAATGGAATTCCCTTCTTTATCTGCTAATAGAACTTGAGATTTGGAAACATAATCATACTTTTTTAAGACAAGAAGGGCTTCTTTTACGGTTTTGCATTTTCCCAGAATGTCCCACATAATATCTCCCGGATAAGGATTGGTAAGAGCAAACTTACTGAGATCATAATTGGCTGCGGCATAGTCAAAGAATAATCCATGCTCATTCATGGCTGATGCAATCTGCATGTCCGGAGCTCCAAAACAAACAAAGGCATAGCGGTCTTTGGTAGCTGGGTTATACCATACTTTGGTAAAAGGTGTCATATCATCTTCATTGGCTGCTGCAAATACTTCACCTCCTCTGGCGCAAGAGAATATTGTGCAGGCTTTCATTGTAGAGATAAAACCGGATGACAGGATGATTAAGATTAAAAGGAAATACTTCCGCATGATATAGTTTTTATAGATGTTCTGGTTTGATTGAAAAAAAATACTTTGTTAAAGAATTTAAAAATTAATATTTGTTTAAAAAAACAATTTTTGAAGAATATGATGATTAAAGGAGATTCAGGATATTAAGATCAGACATCTGAAGCTTCGGCTTTTAAGTTTTTAGCTGATAAATGTTGAAAATCAGCTGTTTAAACCGTTGTTTTGTCAAAGAAAATGTATTGCTTATTTTAAATAAATTTCATATCTTTGCACCCACTTTTGTGGCAGTCAGGTTTGAAAGGTAAACAATTTATAATTAATTACTTCCGTATTTTTTAAATCCACATTTATTCAGACCATTAAAAAAGAAGGAATACAAATTTTATTAGAAAATGTCAAAAGAGACAAATTCAGCAGAGGTTATTTTAAACCAAAACGTAGCACCGGAACAATTTGATTGGGATTCTTTCGAATCAGGTCTTGATGCAGATGCTAGAAAAGAAAAAAGCGACTTGGAAGAAATCTATAACGGATCTCTGAGCAGTTTAAATGACAACGACGTTATCGTAGGTAAAGTTGTAAGATTAACTGACAAAGAAGCTATCGTAGACATCGATTTCAAATCAGAAGGTGTTATTTCTCTTAACGAATTCCGTTACAACCCGGGCCTTAAAGTAGGTGATGATGTTGAAGTGATGGTAGACAGAAGAGAAGACAAAACAGGACAGTTACAGTTATCTCACAGAAAAGCAAGAACGCTTAAAGCTTGGGATCGAGTAAACGAACTTCACGAAACTGGAGAAATCGTTAACGGTTTTGTTAAGTCCAGAACTAAAGGAGGTATGATCGTTGACGTACACGGCATCGAAGCATTCTTACCAGGTTCGCAAATTGATGTTAAGCCAATTAAAGATTACGATCAGTTCGTAGGTAAAACTATGGAATTCAAAGTTGTGAAAATCAACCCAGAGTTCAAAAACGTAGTGGTATCTCACAAAGCATTGATCGAAGCAGATATCGAAGGTCAGAAAAAAGAAATCATCGCTCAGTTAGAAAAAGGACAGGTTCTTGAAGGTACTGTTAAGAATATTACTTCTTACGGGGTGTTCATCGACTTAGGCGGTGTTGACGGATTGATCCACATTACAGACCTTTCTTGGTCTAGAGTGAACCACCCGTCTGAAATCCTTGAGGACGGACAGACTGTAAAAGTGGTTATCCTTGACTTTGATGATGAGAAAACAAGAATCCAATTGGGTATGAAGCAGTTAGAAGCTCATCCTTGGGATGCTCTTTCTGCTGATATGAAAGTTGGTGACCGAGTAAAAGGAAAAGTAGTTGTTCTTGCTGACTATGGTGCATTTGTAGAAATTGCTCCGGGTGTTGAAGGATTAATCCACGTTTCTGAAATGTCCTGGTCTACTCACTTGAGATCTGCAGGTGACTTTGTAAAAGTAGGTGATGAAGTGGAAGCTGAAGTATTGACTTTAGACAGAGAAGACAGAAAAATTTCTCTTGGTATCAAGCAATTAAGCAAAGATCCATGGGAAAATATCGAAGCTAAATATCCGGTAGGGTCTAAGCATGTAGGAACGGTAAGAAACTTCACTAACTTCGGTGTATTCGTAGAACTGGAAGAAGGTATCGACGGATTAATTTACATCTCTGATCTTTCTTGGACTAAGAAAATCAAGCACCCGTCTGAGTTCTGTGCAGTTGGCGATAAACTGGATGTTATCGTTCTTGAGCTTGATATCCAGGCCAGAAGATTATCTTTAGGTCACAAGCAACTTCAGGAGAACCCTTGGGATGCATTCGAAACGAAGTATGCGGAAGGAACAATCCATGCCGGTAAAGCGGTAGAGGTGCACGATAAAGGTGCTTCTGTACAGTTCGAAGATGCTGAGGTTGAAGCATTCTGCCCATCAAGATTATTAGAGAAGGAAGACGGATCTAAAATCAAGAAAGGAGAAGAAGCTGACTTCAAAGTAATTGAATTCAATAAAGAATTCAAAAGAGTAGTAGTTTCTCACACAGGAATCTTCAGAGACGAAGAGAAGAAAAATGTAAGAGATAACTCTAACAACCGATCTAATAATACATCATCTTCTTCAAACAACGAAGAAAGATCAACTTTAGGTGATATCGATGCATTGGCAGAATTGAAAAGAAAAATGGAAGAAGGTAAATAATCTTACTCACATTTTAAAATATGAGCCACTCTTTTGAGTGGCTTTTTTATTATCTCTTACTAGACATTTTTTACATTTCATTCTCTAAAATCAAATATTCAATTTTAGAGAATTAAACTGGTATGTTGTAAAGCGGAGTTATCTTTAAATAATTTTAAATAAATTGTTATTTTGTTGTTAATTATTTGTAGATTAGCGGCTTTATTAGTGTATATGAAAAAAGTAGCTTTACCCCTGTTATTTGCAGTATCTGCAATCTTTCCTTCCGTTCTTTTCGGACAAGATAACGAGAGATTAATTAAAGATTATATTTCTCAAAACAAGATTAAAGAATACAAGAAATCTGATCTTACTAACTTTATCATTGATAATGTAGATGAATCAAAGTCATTAAATGGAAATGTTGTAAAATTTCAACAGACCTTTAACGGGCTTCCTGTATACAATGCAGGAGGGACAATACTCGTAAGGGATAATAAAATTATCTATTACACGGACACTTTTTTAAAAGATTATAAAACTGCCGCATCTTCCGTTGTTTCTGTAGCCCGGACGGCTGCTCTGAAGAAAATCGCACAGAATCTCCAAAAGCCGCAAATGGAAAATTATCCTATTCTCGGTTTCAGCGATGCTGATCCTGCAGACGGAAAATTCGCCAAACAAAGATTGGTATATGTAGAAGATGCTGAAAATCTGAAACTGGCTTATGAATTTTCTGTTCCGGAACCAGCTTCTCCAAGTTACTGGAATATTCTGGTAGATGCTTCCAACGGGGAAATCTTGCGCAAGCAGGATTTAAATTTATCCTGTAATTTTCATCATGATGCCTATGGCCATGATCATTCTCAGGCACAAAACGAATTCATAGGTCCCGTGAATAAAGTTTCATCAAATGCAGCTTTATTCCTGGCTCCCGATAACGCTTCTTATAACGTTTTTCCTTTACCGGTTGAGGCGCCTACTTTTGCATCAAGATCCATCGTAAATAATCCCTGGATTCTTCAGTCATCTCCTGAAGGCTGGCATTATGATGGTACTACAAGATATACGACGACCAGAGGGAATAATGTTTATGCTTATGAAGATACATCAGCATCAAATCTTGCAGGATATTCTCCTGACGCTGGGTCTTCGAGAAATTTCAACTATCCTTTCAGTATCAATGCAGACCAGTTCAGCAATCAGGATGCATCGATTACCAACTTGTTTTACATAAATAATAAAGTCCACGATATCTTCTATAAATTTGGGTTCACTCCGGCTGCCAAAAATTTCCAGAATACCAATTTTGGTTTGGGAGGTGCCGGAAATGATTATGTACAGGCTGAAGCTCAGGATGGCGGAGGTACGAATAATGCAAAATTTTCAACACCGGCAGACGGCTCAAAGCCTAGAATGCAGATGTATATGTGGAGCACGATCAGCAGGATCTTTTTCTACAATGCGCCAAGTTCAGCTGTACCAAGACAGCCTGCAGCAGGAACTGCCCAATTCGGGAATCCTTTAGATGCTACAGGGGTAACTGGTAATGTTCAGTTATCATCCGTATTAGATGGATGTACAGCTATTCCTGCAGGATCACTTACCGGAAAAATTGGTTTGGTTGAAAGAGGTACGTGTAACTTTACCGTGAAAGTTAAAAATGCACAGAATGCAGGGGCAAGTGCGGTTATTATCTACAATAACGCGCTTAATGGCGATACTATAGGCGGAATGTCTGGAACAGATGCAACAATTACAATCCCTTCCGTTCTAATTACAAATACCGAAGGAGAATATATTAAGAGCCAACTGGCTAGTACACCTGTAAATGTAACTTTAAAAAATGATCCTGCTGCTAGTATAACACCAGATGGAAGCTTTGATAATGGTATTGTAACCCATGAATACGGACACGGTATTTCTACCCGTCTTACAGGAACCAATGTAGGCTGTCTCAGCTCTTCATCAGACAAAGAACAGATGGGAGAAGGATGGTCAGACTTTTTTGCATTGATGTTAACAAATAAGCCGGGAGATAATGCTTCTGTTCCGAGAGGAATCGGTACTTATGCCATAGGAGAGGCAACCAGCGGCGGAGGAATCAGACCTGCTAAATATTCTCCTGATTTTACTGTTAATGATTATACCTACACCGATACCAACGGAATGGAGTACACGAATTCCAGCGGACAGATTGTTCCGGATGTTCACTCCATCGGATTTGTATGGGCAACCATGCTTTGGGATCTTCACTGGCAGTATGTTGCCAAATACGGATACTCTTCTGATGTAACTGCAAATACCACCAATGGAAGCTCAAGAGTACTCCAGTTGGTAACCGATGCTTTAAAATTACAGCCATGTTATCCTACTTTTGTAGAAGGTAGGGATGCTATTCTGGCAGCAGATCAGGCGACAACACAAGGAGCAGACCGGTGTATGATCTGGAGAGCTTTTGCTAAGAGAGGTTTAGGGGTTAATGCAAATGCAGGATCCAAGACCAATATCAATGATCAGACTGAAGATTTCTCTGTTCCTTCAGATTGTATTTTGGCAACAGACGAAGTAAAAACAGTTAAAAACAATATTTCAATTTATCCGAATCCGGCTAAGAATGAATTCTTTATTAATTTCCCAAGCAATACCTTAGGAAAGGTAAGTGTTGAAATTTACGATATGTCAGGAAAATTGGTATCTACAGAAGATAAGATTTCTCCGGATGCTAAAAAATCAATTTCTACGGACAAACTTATCAACGGAACCTATATGGTGAAAGTAAAAGGAATCGGTATCGATGCTGCTTCAAAAGTTATCGTTAGAAAATAATTTAACATATAACCTTATTTCAATAACCCAGTGTGAGCTTTGCTCACGCTGGGTATTTTTTTATCCCTTCCATACTTCGGACTACTTTCAGAATAAATCGTACCTTTGCAGGCTGTTAAAAAATGAATTATGCAGAAGAAAAATATATTGAAAGGGGTTTTATTCGTGGGCATCGGCGCAAGTATCTACGGAATGCTGGCGACTTTTGTAAAGCTTGCTTATGAGGAAAAATATACAACTTCAGAAGTAACGACATCACAATTTTTACTGGGGCTGATCGGCCTTCTGATTTTAAATTTTATCCAGACCATCATTTCTAAAAAAGCTTTACCGTCACCAACTTCAAGAGAAGTGAGAAATTTAATGCTGGCAGGAACTTCGCTGGGGTGTACCAGCTTGTTTTATTATATTGCCGTTCAGTACATTAATGTGTCCATTGCCATTGTACTACTGATGCAGTCGGTTTGGTTCAGTGTGGTGGTGGAAAGTGTTCTTACAAAAAAATGGCCCAATACAAGAAAGATTGTATCGGTAATAATTGTTTTACTGGGGACGGTTTTGGCAACCAATTTACTTAATGAAAGTCTGGATCTCGACTGGAAAGGGATTTTCTGGGGATTAATGGCGGCGGCTTCTTATACCCTTACCATGTTTACATCCAATACGCTGGCCACACACCTGCCGGTTTTTAGAAAAAGCATCATCATGCTGTGTGGCGGTTCGGTTATTGTTTTCGGATTTCTGTTTTTTGCACAGATCGGCCCTTTGCATTTTGAGGGTCTAAAATCGTTCTATCTCAATTTTACCGGAAATACAGAACATATCCACGCTTTCAACTATTCCATTTTTTGGACGTATGGACTTATTTTATCCCTATTCGGAACAATCATTCCGCCGATCCTGTTCAACATCGGATTTCCGAATGCCGGTCTTGGTTTAGGAAGCATTGTCTCCTCTCTGGAACTTCCGGTTTCAGTAACGATGGCTTTTGTTTTGTTGGGTGAGAAGGTCATTTTTATTCAATGGATCGGAATTGCTTTAATTCTTTTTGCCATTGTTCTCATGAACCTTCCTAAAAAAGAAAAATTATCATTTGCTGACAATTAATATAAGTAAACCGTTTCTTTTGGAACGGTTTTTAATTTTATTTATCAAAAGTAAATTCATGAAATATTATAAAAATACAATTCTTATCATGCTTTCATTGGTATCAGGTCTGATGTTTTCACAAATAAAACCTCTGGATCCGGAGCTGACGAACTACCAGTATCCTTTTGAAGTCCTTTTTTTAAACCTGAAATCACAGAATAATAATCTGAAAATGGTTTATATGGACGTAAAACCCAAAGTCGCAAACGGTAAAGCCATCATGTTGCTTCACGGCAAAAATTTTAACGGAGCTTATTGGGAAAAGACGGCTAAAGACCTGTCTGCTCAGGGATTCCGTGTAATTATCCCGGATCAGATCGGATTTGGCAAATCCTCAAAACCCCAAAGCTATCAGTTTTCATTTTCGCAGCTCGCCGATAATACAAAGGCCGTCCTGGACGAACTGAAAATTAATAAGATCATTGTTTTGGGCCATTCCATGGGTGGAATGGTGGCAACCAGATTCACGTTGATGTATCCTGAAAGAGTAGAAAAACTAATATTGGAAAATCCCATCGGACTGGAAGATTACAAAACTTTTGCATCCTATCAGACCATTGATCAGGCTTATGAATCAGAGCTTAAAAATACGGCCGAATCATATAAAAACTATCAGCTGAAATTTTATTACGACAACAAATGGAAAGCGGAATATCAACCATGGCTGGACCTGATTGCAGGCTGGACTTTACATCCCGATTATCCGAAAGTAGCCTGGGATGCTGCTTTAACGTCAGATATGATTTACAACCAGCCGGTGTGCTATGAATTTAAAAATATTAAAGTTCCGACCTTGCTGATTATCGGAACCCGAGACCGTACAGCAATAGGAAAAGACCGGGCGCCCAAAGCGCTGCAACCGAAAATGGGGCAATACCAGGAATTGGGGAAAAAAACACAACGGCAGATTGCCGGTTCAAAATTAGTGGAGATTGAAAATGTTGGGCATCTTCCGCATATTGAAGTGTATGATAAATTCTGGAGTGCTCTGTATAATTTTATAAAATGACAAAACTGATTTTAATGGCAAACGAACAATGATAAATAAAGAATATCAGGAATTCATTCACGAAATAAAATTTATCATCCATTATGAAAAATAAAAAGAGACCGCTTAAAAAACGGTCTCTTTTCGTATGTATTGTTGTCTGAATTATTTCTTCTTGTAAGCAGCGTCCTTAATTCTCGCTTTTTTACCTCTAAGGTCTCTGAAGTAGTAGATTCTTGATCTTCTAACTCTACCTCTTCTGTCAACTTCGATTTTCTGAAGAGCAGGCATATTGATCGGGAATACTCTTTCTACCCCTACATCACCAGACATTTTTCTGATGGTGAAAGTTTTTGTAGAACCGGTACCTCTCAATTGGATAACTGTTCCTTTGAAGAACTGTGTTCTTGTCTTTTGTCCTTCTTTAATCTCGTAATACACAGTGATTGTATCACCGGCTTTGAATTCAGGGAATTCTTTTTTTGTAATGTACTTGTCTTGTACGTACTTTAATAAATCCATTATTAAATAAATAAAATATTAAGGCTAAGCAACTTACACGGACTTCGTCAGAGGTTGAATAACAGGTTGCAAATGTACAAAACATTTTTTAGATTTCCCAAATAATTTATTAGTAAATCGTTAGAAAATTATACAATTTTAATCACATCTGATCTGAAATTTAGAAGAGTAAAGTAGAAGTTTATTTCTGCTTGGGAAACAAGAGAAATATGATAGATAACCTTATGAACGGAATCCAAAGAACAGGAAAAAGGCGGGAAAATTTAGATTTGCCCACCTTTTTTTTTGTGATCTTATTCTTCGTCTGTCGATTTCAACGCCCAGGCGATTAGTGGAGCCTGCATAAACAGCCTGCCGAGCCTCGCATTATCGGTATTCAGTCCGAAGGAATCCCTTCGGTTTTGGTATTGGGCAATATTTCCCGGGAACACCGCTGCAAAAAATCCGGCAACGACTCTTCCCATCGTTTTTCTGTATTTTTTAGGCGTCGCAATCATCGCAGTTCCCAGGGCAATCTCTGCATATCCGGAATAAACAACCGTATCGTCTTTATCCATTGGTACCCAGTCCGGAACCTGTGCCTGAAAAGCTTTTCTTGCAAAAGTAAGGTGCCCGATACCGGCCGTAATCAGAAATGCGCCCAACGCAAATCTTGAAATGTCTTTCGTTTCCATATGATGTAATTTAATTGGTGTAGCATACCATAACCAAAATTCAGACCACGTTTCTATGGAATCATCACGGCACCATAATATCAGCAGGATGGTTGAAAATTCTTTTTTCTGAAGCTGTTTCCGGCTTTCCGCTCATACTCCTCGCGCCGCGGCTCTCCAATACGCTCCGCCGCCAAACCCTTTCTCTCCCCGGCTTTCCAACCCCGCTGTGGGGTAACCGCTGCAATCCGGGCTAGGGCGGCATTCCTTCTAAAGAACCTTCTACCACAATTTACTTTTATCATGAAGTCTTGTTATGATAATAAGAAAAAGACACCGATGAAAATTCCCTAGGCCCCGAAGCGGGCGGCTTACGACAGCACCGGGCGGACCCTGGTAAACCTAAAGTCCACGACAGAAAGCCTCCGTTATAAAAATGTTTAATTAATAGCCTTGCGCAGCTCTTTAAATCAAATTCTATTGGTATCAACTTTAGCCACCAACTCCGTAAAATTAGCCCTTTCTCTAATGAAATTATTTCCCATTTGTCCTTATATGGGAAAAAGTATTAAATTTAGCCAACAGAAAAATCTGATAGTACATGATAGATAAAAGAGTACAGAACGCAAAGCAAGCCATTGCAGGAATTGAGGATGGCATGACACTGATGCTGGGCGGTTTCGGCCTTTGCGGAATCCCGGAAAATTCAATCAATGCCTTGGTGGAAAGCGATGTGAAAGACCTGACCTGCATCTCAAACAACGCCGGGGTGGATGATTTCGGATTGGGATTGCTGCTTCACAAAAGGCAGATCAAAAAAATGATTTCGTCTTACGTTGGGGAAAATGCCGAGTTCGAAAGACAGATGCTTTCCGGGGAACTGGAAGTGGAACTGACGCCTCAGGGGACACTTGCTGAAAAATGCAGGGCGGCACAGGCGGGAATTCCTGCTTTTTATACACCAGCCGGTTTCGGAACCGAAGTAGCCGAAGGAAAGGAAGTAAAAGACTTCAAAGGAAAACCGCACATCCTGGAATTTGCCTATGAAGCCGATTTCGCTATCGTTAAAGCATGGAAAGGAGACCATGCCGGAAACCTGGTCTTCAAAGGATCCGCCAGGAACTTCAATCACCCGATGGCCGGAGCCGGAAAAATCACCATTGCCGAAGTAGAAGAACTGGTGGAACCGGGCGAACTGGATCCGAACCAGATCCACATCCCGGGAATCATGATCCAAAGAATTTTCCAGGGTGAAAAATTCGAAAAGAGGATCGAGCAGAGAACCGTAAGAAAAAGAGATTAAATAATAAGACCGTGAAATTTTCACGGTCTTTGTTTTTTTATCTGAGGCTTAAAACGGTTGGTAATCGCAAATCGCAAGGCCCGGAAAAAATAATGCTTAAAGGCTTAGGCAATTCGACTCAGTCAAATTTTTCATGCCGCTTGGTTTCTAATTATATCTGCGTAATCTGCGAGAGATTGTATTTACAGTTAAATGCAAGCAGTCATGAGCAATCCACAATTTTTATAATATAAAATCGTGGCGCTTTTTCCAAGGAGAGCATTTGAAAATCCTCAGCGCTATATCATACCCAATCTTAAGCGCAATATTGAAAAAGGCAGGTGCCAGACTTTTAGGCTGAAAGACGGTTCTTAAATCGTCAGCTTCCATTCATCTTTAAACTGTCTTCCTTTCCCCGATCTGCTGCCTCCACATCGCATAATACAGCCCTTTTTCTTCAATAAGGTTCAGATGCGATCCGGTTTCTACAATCTGTCCGCGTTCCAGCACATAAATCCGGTCGGCATGCATGATGGTACTTAAACGGTGAGCAATAAGAACGGTAATCTGTTCTTTTTCTTTTGAAATTTCTTTAATGGTTCTCGTAATCTCTTCTTCGGTAATGCTGTCCAGCGCCGAAGTGGCTTCATCGAAAATTAAAAGATGCGGTTTTCTGAGCAAAGCCCGGGCAATGGCAATCCGCTGCTTTTCACCGCCGCTCAGTTTCAGTCCGCCTTCACCGATTACCGTTTCAATTCCGTTTTCAGCACGCTCCAGAAGGCCGGTGCAGCTGGATTTTTGTAAGGCCGACTGTAAATCCTCTTCAGTAGCAGCCGGATTTACAAACAAAAGATTTTCTTTGATGGTTCCGGCAAAAAGTTGGGTATCCTGCGTCACAAAACCGATCTGGTTTCTCAGCTCATCAAAATCAAATTCTTTTCCGTCAATATGGTTGTATAAAATGGCGCCTTCCTGCGGCCGGTACAAACCCACAAGCAGCTTCACCAAAGTACTTTTCCCGGAACCGCTCGGTCCGACAAAAGCAATGGTTTCCCCATTTTTTACATCAAAAGAAATTGAACTGAGTGCTTTGTACTGAGCCGTCTGATGCTGAAAAGAAACCTTCTGGAATTCCAGCTCTTCAATCGCCCCGATTTTCTTAGGCATTAGAGGCTTCGGTTCTACTTCCTTCTTCATCACCCGGTCAAAATTATTAAGCGAGGCCTGCGCTTCACGATAGGAAATAATAATGTTCCCAATCTCCTGCATCGGCCCGAAGATAAAGAACCCGTAAAACATAAGGGACAGATACTGCCCCGGCGTAACGACATTTTTAAAAATCAGCAACAGCAATGTAAAAGTGATCATCTGCTGTAAAAAATTCACCAGCGTTCCCTGTACAAAACTCAAAGACCGGATGCTTTTTACCTTTCTCAGTTCCAGGTTTAATATTTTATAGGTATTGTTGTTCAGCCGTTCCACTTCCTGATTGGTAAGGCCTAAACTTTTAACGATCTCGATATTCCGTAAACTTTCCGTTGTGCTTCCTGCAAGATCGGTGGTTTCCTTTACAATGTTTTTCTGGATGGTTTTAATTCTCCTGCTCAGCAGATTGGTAACCACGGCAATAAAAATAATTCCAACTACATATACCGGCATGATCGACCAGTGCAGGCGGATTGCATACACCGAAACGAAAATAATGCTCACCAGGATCCCGAAAAAGATGTTGACGAAATTATTAATGAACTTCACCGTGTCTTCACGCACCTTCGTTAAGATCGAAAGCGTCTCACCGCTCCGCTGGTCCTCAAATTCATGATACGGCAGTTTCATGGAATGTCTCAAACCGTCGGTGAAAATTTTAGCTCCGAACTTCTGAATGATCACATTTACCACATAATCCTGAAAGGCTTTGGCTATACGGCTGATCATGGCCGTTCCGATTAAAAGTCCCAGAAAGTAGAAAACCCCGTGGTAATGATCATTCCCGTAAAGATAATCATTAAGGTTTCTCGGAATGGTTTTCTCCTTATCAAAGAAATTGGGATGGGTTACCAGCCGGTCCAGGATATTTCCGGTAATAGCCGGCGAAAACAG
Organism: Weeksellaceae bacterium; assembly: GCA_022701545.1. Lineage (GTDB taxonomy): Bacteria > Bacteroidota > Bacteroidia > Flavobacteriales > Weeksellaceae > Chryseobacterium. The sequence continues at coordinate 14,196 of JAKOOG010000010.1, forward strand.
TGAAAAAACCTGGTTTACAGAGGCTAAGAGCAGGGAAATGAAAATCAGGAGACGGTAGGGTTTCAGGTAATGCAGTAAAACTTTCATAAGTTTACAAATTTACAACAAATTGAGTACTAAAATTTACCATAGGATAAGAAAGAAAATATTTCGTAATTCTGAAAAAATGGTTAATTTGGCGGGATAAGATTAAGCTATGCTGACTAAAGAACAAATTGCACAGAGAATTTCCAGAGAAGTAAAGGACGGATATTATGTAAACCTGGGAATCGGAATCCCCACATTGGTGGCCAACTATGTGCCGGACAATCTTTCCGTAGAATTCCAGAGTGAAAACGGAGTATTGGGAATGGGGCCTTTTCCTTTCGAGGGTGAAGAAGATGCAGACATCATCAATGCAGGAAAACAGACGATTACCATCCTGGACGGCGGATCTTTCTTCGATTCAGCTTTCAGTTTCGGAATGATCCGCGCACAAAAGGTAGATTTAACGATTCTTGGAGCGATGGAAGTCGCCGAAAACGGAGATATCGCCAACTGGAAAATTCCGGGAAAGATGGTGAAAGGCATGGGCGGAGCGATGGACCTGGTGGCTTCTGCAGAGAATATTATTGTGGCCATGATGCATGTCAATAAAGCAGGAGAAAGCAAAATTCTGAAAAAATGTACACTTCCTTTAACGGGGGTAAACTGTGTAAAAAGAGTAGTGACTGAGTTGGCCGTACTGGATGTTACGCCGGCAGGGTTTAAACTGGTGGAAAGAGCACCGGGCATCTCTGTAGAACACATCGTAAAATCAACGGAAGCAGAACTGATTATTGACGGTGAAATCCCGGAAATGCAGTTTTAAAAGGCTGATCGCTATTGGCTTTCAGCTTCGGGCATTACATAACAACAACTAAATAAATGAAGGCTGTTTCTTTTGAGACAGCCTTTCTTTGTCATTTAATTTTTCATCTGATCAATAGATAGAAGGCTGCCGGTTTTAAGTTTAGCTATTTTCCGGTAATAGAATGTACTTCCTGGTGCGTGATTTTATGAAGGAATATTTTTGAAATTTTATAAATACTTCAATAAAATGATTGGTCTGAAAATTGTGATGTCAGAAATATTTAAAAATTATTATCAGCAATAATTTATAATTCACACCAAACAAAATAGTAATATTATGGAAAAAAGTATTGTACATGATGGCAATCAATTCAGTGTAAAAGGTTTCGGTGCCTCCGGAAGCCTGATCAATGGGAAATCATTAAAAGAAATGGATATTATCCGGGAAAATCCTAAAGCAGATGAAGTGCTTATTGAAGTTCTTTATTGCGGAGTCTGCCACAGCGATATCCATCAGGTAAACAACGACTGGAAAAATACCAGGTACCCGTGCGTTCCCGGTCATGAAGTGATTGGTAAAATAATACAGGTGGGCGATGGAGTTTCGGATTTTAAGACAGGCCAGATCGTAGGAGTAGGCTGTATGATTGATAGCTGCCAGACCTGTGAATCGTGCAAGAGCGGAGAAGAGCAGTTTTGCCTGGGGGAGCATGGCGCTACCATGACTTATAACGGCTATTTCAATGATCCGGAATCTGATTATAACACCTTTGGCGGCTATTCAAGCCATATTATTGCCAACAAAAACTTCTTACTGACACTTCCCGAAAATATGGAAATTTCAAGTGCTGCACCGATACTTTGCGCAGGCATTACCACCTATAGCCCTCTTAAGAAAGCAAACATTAAGGAAGGCTCCAATGTAGCGATAGTAGGGATTGGTGGTCTGGGACATATGGCCGTGCAGATTGCAAAGGCAATGGGAGCCAATGTGACCGCTGTTACGACGAAAGAAGAAAAACGTGAAGAAGCATTAAAGCTTGGTGCCGATCGTGTTATTATTTCAGAAAACCAAGAAGAAATGGAGGCCAATGAACTGGCTTTTGATTATATTCTGATTACAATTCCGGATGGTTTTGATATTAATCTTTATGTGCCGCTTTTAGCTGTTAGAGGTTCGCTGGTCACTGTAGGCCTCTTGGGAAATTACGAAAAGCCCCTTGATAATATGGAAGTAGCAAAGTACGGCAGGTCTGTAGGAGGATCATTAATCGGAGGAATTCAGGAAACCCAGGAAGTTCTGGATTTCTGCGCCGCTCACGGGATTGCGCCGGAAGTGGAAATGATTCCGGTTGAGGACATCAACGATGCTTTTGATAAAATAAAAAACGAAGATGTACGCTTCCGGTATGTGATCGATATGAATAAGTAATGAATACTTAGAATAAGATCGGTTTGCACCATCAGAATAAGAATAAATGATGTAAAATAAATGTGAACCCGGAGAAAAATTGGATTAACAGGTTGTAAGAGGAAGGCTCAATGTCGGAAGTTTTCATATTAAAAATAAGATCAAAGGTCTTGATGATCAAATCAAATTTTTTGCTATCCTCTCGAAGAGGGTTTTATTTGAAATCCTGACATTTTATTTTATCATTAAATAAATAACTGAATATAAGCTGAATAGGGCTGAGTTCAGGTTAATTTAGTCTCTTGTAGAAGCGTATTTGCTAATAACAGGATCCTGAAATTACCAGCTTCAGGATCCTTTTTTTGTTATAACATGAATTACAGAATACTTTGCCGGGTCTTTTTCCTGAACGCTGCGATATCATTATAGCTTTGGTAATCTGAGAATTCTGCCATCGTTTCTTCTTGTAATCCGGTTTGTCATTGAGCATTTATATTTTAACGGAATGCTTTGATTATTTGATTAGAGGTGCCGCTTACTAACTCTTTTTTCTATGACATAAGCCTTTAAAGCTGCAATTTTTCCGTTTTCAAACCGCCATACATCACAATAATCGTAGTGATGATCGATTCCACTTCTATCCTTCAATGTAATTTCACCGGTTACGGCTACGAAGTCCCCGTCTTCAACAGTCGTGTCGACACTGAATACCGGTGGTTCCCGGTAGAATTCTTTCATATAATCTCTCACTTCTTCTTTGCCGGAAAGGATCCGGTCGCCTATGAAAACCCATTGGGTATCCTGCGTACAGTAAGCTAGAAAACTTTCATAATCTCCTTTCTTTACAAATTCATTGGCTTGATGCAATAGGGCTGCTTTACTCATTTTTTCCTGGCTGTTTGTTTGATTTTTCATTTTGTCTGACTGCTTTTATTAATTGGGCAAAAATAGCATGTTAACATCGAATTACGTATATTGGCTGCTAATTGTAAGGTACTGTAAAAAAGGTAAGTAATGGGAAAAATTAAAGAGACATCTACCAATTTTGAAAATAAAAAAATGCTGGCGGAAGAATGTTCCGAAGTTTACGCTGCAGCTATTATCGGGGGACAATGGTCGCTTGTCATCTGTTCATGGTTAACAAACGGTAAGATGCGGTTTGGAGAACTGAAAAAAGCAATTCCGAATATTACCGAACGTATGCTGACCATGCAGTTACGAAAACTTGAAAAGGATAAGATCCTCACAAGAACGGTATATGCAGAAGTGCCTCCGAAAGTAGTGTATGAATTAACGGAAATAGGGTATGAACTTAAACCGATCATCGTTCAGATGGAACAATGGGGAGAACGGCATAAAAAGTTAGAAACAAAATAGGACGGGCGCTCTGATATCAAGCTATGAGCAACACTTTTATTGCTCCGGCTTACTTTCTTAAAAATAGGGGTTATTATTTCCGGTTGTTTTTAATTTTCAGTACAGCCGGAAATGCAGCTTTAATAACCAGCAAAAGCTGTTTAATAGAGAAAGGTCTTTTCTGACCTGGGAAATTGGAGGGTTAAGAAAATAAAATCGGTATCCGTTAAGAAATTCCCACGCTTCGAAGCGCGAGATAAAATGAGAAATGGAGAACCGGTTATGAATTCTCGCAGGTTTTGGGAATTTTAGGATTCAGGTTTTACTTTAGCGGAAAGTTCCAGGTCTTGAATTTTGTTTCTTTTGTTTCAAGACAAAAGAAATCAACGTCCTTCCTGCGCTTCTGAAATCTTCTCTAGGTACTCATTGTCAGTATTAAAAAATGTATTCCGTATGTTGTTTTTCTAAGGTAAATGTTGGATTTCAACTAAAAGTTGTGCACTTTAATAGATGGGAAAATCCTTTTCGACCTAGGAAATTGGAGCGTTAAGAAAATAAATCCTGAATCCGTTAAGAAATTCCCTTTGTCCGAAGCGCGAGATAAAATTCGAAACGGAGAACCAATCATGAATTCGCGCAAGTTTGGGAATTTTAGGTTTCAGGTTTTATTTTTAGCGGAAAGTTCCAGGTCTTGAATTTTTGTTTCTTTTGTTTCAAGACAAAAGAAATCAACGTCCGTCCTGCGCCCCGAAAACCTTCTTCAGAATACTGGTTGTCCGCATGGCAGGAGTATTCCGGATGCCGCTTTCTTTTTCGGCGACCATTTTAAAGACCCCGTTGATGGTTTCGGTGGTTACATAGGCATTCAGGTCGGTGGTTACCGATTGCCCGGTAAAGGTGTTGTATTTCGAAATCAGGTTAGACCATACCTTGTCGGCACCCACTTTCCCCAATGAAGCTTTAACCTTGGGCTGAAAGGCGGCAAACAGCTGGCTCTGGGTTTTTCCCTGAAGATAATTGGTGGCTGCATTGTCATTTCCCAACAGGATATTTTTAGCATCGGTAATCGTCATGGAGGTAATGGCATTGGTGAAAATCGGGGCGGCTTCCGTTACCGCATCTTCCGCAGCGCGGTTCAGCAGTTTGACCCCTTGGTCAGCCAGGCTGCCCAATCCCACAGAACGTAAGGTCGCATCAATTTTCCTCAGTTTTTCAGGCATCAGGATCTTTACGGCTTCGTTTCTGAAAAAACCGTCAGTGACGCCCAGCTTTTTAACCCCTTCATTGACTCCCAGGCTTAAAGCTTCTTTCAGTCCCGATGAAATCTGTAGAGAAGTAAGGCTTCCCAGATTTGCTGAAGCGGTTGAAGAACCTGAAGGGACAGGATAAGGATTAGTTGAGGTTGTCTTAGGCTGGTTTAAATCAATGCCTGTTTTATCCTTTACCGCATTTTTGAAGGCATCAAAGATCTGTGCCTGTGAAGAAACTGAAAGGAAAAGGGTGCCGGCCAGTAAAAATATTTTTCTCATCATCTTAAATTTCTGTAAAATTAGATGTTTTGATTTATAATAGGTTAAATGGTTCCGTAAATTTTCAGAAAATAAGTATATTCGCCTAAATCTTAAATCCATCAGATGCAGCGTTTTTTACTCGTATTTTCGGTGTTGCTTTCGAGCCTGTTTTTTACTCAGAACCGATTGAATTTAATTCCTTATCCTCAGAAAACGGAACTGCTGACAGGCGAATTTATCATCCCTGAAAATTTTAAGCTTGATCAGGATCTTCCTCAGCAGGAAACCGGATACTTTAAAAAACACACCCAAGAGCTATTGAAATTCGGTACAGGCAGAAAAGATACCGCTCACTTGATAAACGTTCTTTTTTCATCCCAATCCAAAAAAGACCGGGAAAAAAAGGAGAAATATGCCATCGAAATTTCCCCGCGGCAGATTGTCATCAGTTCAAATACGAAACAGGGTTATTTTCTGGCATTGCAGACTTTGATTCAGATATTCAGGCAATATAAGGATTCGGGAAAAATTCCGGCGATGAAGATTGAAGACGAACCGGAATTTGCGTGGCGCGGAATGCATCTTGATGTCTGCCGGCATTTTTTCACGGTAGAAGAAGTGAAGCAGTATATCGATTACCTGGCCATGTACAAACTGAATACCTTCCACTGGCATCTAACCGACGACCAGGGCTGGAGGATCGAAATCAAAAAATATCCGAAACTGACGCAAATCGGTTCCAAAAGAAAAGAATCCATGATCGGAGCGTATGTTGATAATACCTTCGACGGAAAACCGTACGGACCGTATTTTTATACCCAGGATCAGATCAAAGAGGTCGTAAAATATGCAGTGGAGCGGCACATTACGGTAGTTCCGGAAATTGAAATGCCGGGTCATGCCTTAGCGGCTCTTTCCGCTTATCCGGAACTGGCTTGTACCAAAGGGCCTTTCGAATCGGCTACCAAATGGGGCGTGTTCGATGATGTCTTCTGCCCGAAAGAAGAAACCTTTACCTTTCTGGAAAATGTCTTAAATGAGGTGATGCAGCTTTTTCCTTCCCAGTACATCCATATCGGGGGCGATGAATGCCCGAAAACAAGATGGAAGGAATGTGCGCACTGCCAGGAGCTGATCAGAAAAAATAACCTGAAGGACGAGCATGGCTTACAAAGCTACTTCATCCACCGGATCGAAAAATATGTCAATTCAAAAGGAAGGAAAATCATCGGCTGGGATGAAATCCTGGAAGGCGGCTTGGCTCCGAATGCAGCCGTTATGAGCTGGACAGGAATTAAAGGCGGCCTGGAAGCGGCCAAATCCGGGCATTTTGCCGTGATGACTCCGGGAGCGTATTGTTATTTCGACCATTATCAGGGCGACCCGGCTACAGAACCCAATGCTTTCGGAGGATTTACCCCATTGGATAAAGTGTATTCCTATCAGCCTATTCCTGAAGAATTAAATGCAGAACAGTCAAAATACATCTTAGGGGTTCAGGCCAACCTCTGGACCGAATACATCCTGGATTTCAAACAGGTGCAGTATATGATTTTCCCGAGATTGCTGGCCTTATCCGAAGTCGCCTGGGGAACTTCAGACCCAAAAAACTACAAGGAATTTGAAGACCGCGTGGTTAATGAGTTCAAAACGCTGGACAAAATGGGCGTGAATTATGCAAGGAGTATCTACAACATCAACGGAAAGGTAATTCCGGCCGGTAATGGAGTGGCTTATGAACTTTCCACCTCACAGAACGCGTCAGGGATCAGATACACAACCGATGGGACAGAGCCGCAAACAAACTCACAGAACTACAGCAATCCGGTTTCCGTTCCAAAATCGATGACCGTAAAATCTGCCTATTTTGAAAACGGACAGCTGAAAAGTGCGGTTTCCACACAAGGTTTTACGGTTTCAAAAACAACGGGTAAAAAAATTATACTGGAACAACAGCCCAGTGAAAACTATTCTTTTGGAGGGGCTTTCACTTTGGTTGACGGGATTATCGGAAACCAAAAACAGCTGGGCAAAACCTGGCTGGGTTTTCAGGGAAAAGATGTGGTCGCCACCATTGATTTCGGGCAGGCAACGCCGTTTTCAGAAGTCTATTTCAATACCCTGGACAATAAAGGAAGCTGGATTCATTTTGCCAAATCCGCGCAGGTGTTTGTCTCCGGTAACGGAACTGATTTTAAGATGATCAAAGAAACAGGAAAAGAGGAAATTCTTGCAGCCAAAGGAAAGATCAGGCTGCAGGTCGGGAATCAGAATGCAAAATATTTAAAAATTAAAATAGAAAATGCAGGAATCATTCCTGCCGGAAATCCGGGTGCCGATTCCAAAGCCTGGCTATTCGTAGACGAAATAGGAGCAAATTAGTATACTTAAAGTTCAAAGTTATTTAACGGAAAACCTTAAACTTTGAACTTCAACTTTAAACTTTAACCCACCATGTCTTCACGCAGAAAATTTATAAAAAATACCGCCATCGCATCATCCGCATTGTTATTGAATCCTTTGGATCTGTTTGCCAGAGATGCGCCTAAAAATAGCAGCGGGATTATTAACAACCCTATTGTCCTTTCCACCTGGGATTTTGGTCTGCGGGCCAATGAAGAAGCATGGAAAACCTTAGGTAAAGGTGGCAGAGCACTGGACTCCGTTGAAAAAGGAGTCCGTCTTGTCGAGGATGATCCTTCGGAAAGAAGTGTAGGCTATGGCGGACGTCCGGACAGGGACGGAAGGGTAACCTTGGATGCCTGCATCATGGACGAGAACTACAACATCGGTTCGGTAGCCTGCCTGGAAAATATTAAAAATCCCATTTCGGTAGCCCGTGCAGTTATGGAAAAAACACCCCACGTCATGCTGGTGGGCGACGGGGCTTTACAGTTTGCCGTTTCCCAGGGATTTAAAAAACAGAATCTTCTGACGCCCGAATCTGAAAAAGAATGGAAGGAATGGCTGAAGGACAGCAAATACATGCCGGTCGTCAATATCGAAAACCACGACACCATCGGGATGATTGCCCTTGATGCGCAGGGAAACCTTTCCGGCGCCTGCACCACGAGCGGGATGGCTTTTAAGATGCACGGCAGGGTAGGAGACTCGCCGATTATCGGAGCCGGTTTATTTGTCGATAATGAAGTGGGGGCCGCCACGGCAACCGGTCATGGCGAAGAGGTCATCAGGATGGTGGGAACCCATTTGGTCGTTGAACTGATGAGGCAGGGTAAAACGCCGGAACAAGCCTGTAAAGAAGCGGTCGAAAGAATTGTACAGATTACCAAAAGAAGAAATAAAAACCTGAAGGATATCCAGGTCGGCTTTATTGCCCTAAATAAAAAAGGGGAATACGGCTCTTACTGCATCCAGGACGGATTCAGCTTCGCCGTGCACGACCGGAAAGGAAACCGTCTGGAAAAACCCGGATTTGCTTTGAAATAAAATTTAAATGATGAAAAAGTTAAGTATTACTTGTTTATTTTTTATTTTAGGCTGTAAAGATGCTGTAAAAGAGAATGTTAAATCAGAAGCGTTTTCAATAGAAGACGTGGTTGCGCAAAATAATAATGGGACAGAAGAAGCGAGGAAATGGCTGGAGAGAAGTATCACAGATTATTTTAAAGCTGACATTTCTGAACAGGATAAAATGATGAGAGATATTACTACCAAAAAATATTACGAATTTAAAACAGACGCTACGAACGTTAATTTAAATGTTGATGGAAGTCTTACATTGAAAGAATTTAAGGAAAAGTGGGAGAATGATTATGATACGAATTTCGCTGGAATAAATACAGGATTTCTTATTTCCGCCCAGGATTGGATAAATGTTGAAGTAAGAAAATGTGAAGTACAAACAGCGTTGCTCAATGTTTATACCTTTAAAGTAATTTTGGCTGACGACGGTTTTAAAGCAAAATATCTTCGAAATATAAAAGTTATTAAAGAAGGGGATCAATTTTTAATCGACGGAATCATAGAATCAAATTAAATTTAACAGGACATGTCAAAAATAGAAATAGCCTGCTTCAACCCTGAATCCGCAATAACTGCTTTCGAAA
>JAKOOG010000013.1 GCA_022701545.1 Weeksellaceae bacterium
ATCGACGGAAATATTAAAAATTGCCCTGCGATGTCCCAAAGCTTTGGAAATATAAAAAACACAAATTTAGAAGAAGCTTTAAAGCATAAAGACTTCAAAAAATACTGGAATCTCACTAAAGGCCATATAGAAGTTTGTAAAGATTGCGAATTCCGGTATATTTGTACAGACTGCCGGGCGTTTACAGAGCAGATATACTTCGATAAAAATCAGCGGGACATTTCCAAACCGCTGAAATGCGGATATAATCCTTACACCACAGAATGGGAAGAATGGAGTACAAACCCACTGAAACAAAAAGCTATTCAGTACTATGGAATACAGGAAAAACAATAAAAAAGTCAGCGAATTATGCTGACTTCGTTGTTTTATTATATTTTCCTATCCAATCCTTTTTCTTACAAAAATTTCATAAGCCAGATAAATCAGCGGCAGTGCCATGATTCCGATATATAATGCATTTGCCATAGCAGACTGCGGCTGGATGGCAACGGCGTACAGCAAGCCGAAAAAGGCGCCTCCCAGATGGGCTGCATGGCCAATATTATCGTGTTGATTGGGGTTTAGCATCATATAGACTGAATAACTGAAATAGACAAGGCCAAAAATATAACCCGGAATACCGATCGGAATAAAAAACATATATATTTCAAGATGAGGAATCAATGCGATCGATGCGAATAAAATCCCGGATACACCACCACTGGCTCCAATCGCCGCATACCAGGGTTGTTTTTGATAAACAAATAACGAGAACATATTTCCTAAAAGGATCGATCCGAAATAGATAAGTAAAAATCCGAGATTTCCGAATCCCTGAATAACAACAGGTCCGAAAAAATACAGAGTAAGCATATTAAACACCAGATGCATAATATCCGCATGCAAAAACCCTGAAGAAATCAGTCGTACATATTCTTTCCGGTTCATGATTGCTCCTACGCTGAATTTATACTTTTCGAAATTGCTGCTTCCGTTCGGTGCTATAAAACTTATGATCGCCGTAATGGCTATAATTATAATCAGAATGTTCATTTTTAAATTGTATAATTTTCAGGATTTTCAAGCAAGTTCTATGCTATTTTAAAAAGCCGCTGTTCCACTGAGCGGCTTCCCATTATCAGAAGTCATAAAAATACAAAATTTCCAACGTTTTATACGGGCAAATCTTTATTTTTTAGAAATCTTAAATGTCCTGATCTCCGAACGGGTAAAAACTTTGATCAGGTATTCGCCGGCTACATATCCTGAAAGATCTACTGATGCATGGGTGCTGTTGATGATCTGATTTCCGATTTTTCTTCCGTCGATCGTGTAGATTTCAGCAGAGATAAGGATCACTCTACCCTCAATATGCAAAAAGTCTGTTGTCGGATTCGGATACACGGTAAAAAGGTCTGCCGGGCCGGTCTCCTTTGTTCCGAGTTGGGTTCCGGTAATATTGACGGTGTAATCCCTTGTTTCCCCCGAGCCGAATGTCGTGCAGGCATTGTTTGAACTGATGGAGCTTCCGTAAGCCCTGGACCGGATTCTCATTTTTGTATTTCCGTTGGCGGCAGATGCCGGTACGGTAAAGGAAGTTGTATTTTGCGTGCTCATGGAATTGACCAGCTGCTGGTATTCCTGCGGTTCAAAAACATTGTTCTGATTGGTATCGAGCCAGATACCGATAACGGCTTCCGATGATGTTGAGGTGTAAATTGAATACGATTGCCCGGCTGCCAGTGTTGCGGTCGTATTTCCGGAGGAAGCATATTCATGGTAAAAGACATTTTGTGAAGCAAAAGTCTGGTGATTAAAAGATGTCGAATTAATTCTTATCTCTATAAAAGAAGGATCTGTATCGCCGCCTAAATTTGAAGTGCATGGACTTTGAGTAGATTGGGCATGAAAAAGGCACGCCGTAAAAATACCTGTCAATAAAATTGTTTTCATATAAAAAATTTAAGTAGCAAAACTACAAAAAAACCTTTATCGAAACAAAGTTGCATTAATAAATAAAATTAATATGACTTAAGAGGGAAACATCTTTCTGTTCATCCATTAACATTTAATCGATTAGGTTATCAACAACAAATATAGATCTATAGCTCCGGTATTTTTTAAAGAACCTGAATCTAAAATTATGCGTAAATTTGTATATTCGTAATAACTGTAAACATTGCTGTTTTTACGCTAATTATATGAAGCAGATCAGGAATACGCACGCCAAGACGGAGATCTTAAATATCATTAACAATTCAGAAGTTGCCTTATCACACGCGGATATCCAGAAAAAAGTCGGGGACCTCTGCAACCGGGTAACGATATACCGTGTGCTTGAACGGCTTGAAAAAGAAGGGAACATTCATAAAATAACGAATGTGGACGGCGTCGTTAATTTTGCAAAATGCAGCCATATCTGTCATACCGAAGAAGAGCACACCCATGATCATGTTCATTTCAATTGTGAAAAGTGCCATACCGTGATCTGTATTGAAAACGTTGTACCGGCCATCAGTCTTCCTGAAAATTTCAGCATCAGCAGCTATAATCTCGTGATCAGCGGAATATGTCCGAAGTGCAAGTAATCAGCCGACAGCAAAACCTTATTATACAAAAGACCAACTGAATCAACAGCTGGTCTTTTATTTATATTGTCATGTGTGACCTGCCATACTTATTCAGTACTTTCACCACTCTGAAATAAATCCCCGATGGTCCCGTCTTCATCAAATCCGGCAGCCGGTTCGGGCTCTTCATAAACTTCAGGTTCTTCTTCTGACGGTTCCGGAACGGTAATGTTGATGGCCTTTACCTTGAATTTTGTAAACTGGTTGCCTATCGCCTTGATTCCTTTAACGGTTATAAACTCATCGATGCTTACCGTTTCAGGCTCACGCTCCTTTCCTTTATCTTTGGCAAAAATAATTTCGGCCGTTGCGCCATTGGCCACAATGATATTTTCAATAAACGACTTCTGATGTTCCGACGGCATAAAGGTCTGAACATTCGGTGTATTTTCGAACAGGAACCTTTTGATAAAGTAAATATCCTTTTCGCCATCATAATAAATACAGGTTACCGGCTGATTCGGCCGCCATTTTTCAAGAACAAGATACTGATCGTCAAACCGGTTGCCCAGATCGAAGGAAACCAGTTTTGCTTCGCCATTGGTATTGATGGTCAAAATCTTATCATCGCCTTTAAAATTTCCCAGCAGCGTTCCTCTTCCGTCTGCATTCAGCCTCCGTACCGTATCATCAAACCAGATCTTTCGCGGCGCCAGCGTAGATACCCCTTCTTCCTTCAGGTCTACTTTTTTTACCGAATATTTGGTTACCAGGTTTCCTTTGGAATCCCGCCCTTTAATCGCAAGCTCGGAGAAATCGAGATCCATTTTATTTTTTCTGATCCTAGGATTGGGTTTTAACAATACAGTCACGGTCTCTGCTTCTCCGTTCGGATTCGCTGAAAAATAAAGCATTTCCGAACCTCTCTTATCAGAAGCCAGCGGATAATCGGTATTCCGGGTTACGCCCGTTACCGAAAAACGCTTCATATAATAAGGCCCTTCCCGTCCTTCCCGGTAGATCATGTTGTACACCGTCCTTTTGTCGTTTTTCTTCCAGATGGCCACATGCACGATATCTTTTCCGATAAACGTTTTGGCTTCCACTTTCACGACTTTCATTCTTCCGTCTTTTCGGAAGGTGATGATATCGTCGATATCTGAACAGTCAAAAAGGTACTGGTCTTTTTTCAGGGAAGTTCCGATGAAGCCCTCTTCAAAATTCGCATAAAATTTCTCGTTGGCTACCGCTACTTTCGTTGCATCAATGGTATCGAAAATCCGGAGTTCGGTTTTTCGCTGTCGGTCTTTTCCGTATTTTTTCTGGATGTTCAGGTAATAATCAATGGCATACTGAACCAGGTTGCCCAGATGATGTTTTACCTGCTCGATCTTGCCTTCTAGGGCAGCAATATTTTCCTTGAATTTATTCAGGTCGAATCTTGAGATCCTTTTAATCCTGATTTCCGTCAGCCTTAAAATATCCTCTTCCGTTACTGCCCTCAAAAGATGCCCGGTGTGAGGCTTCAGGCCTTTGGCTATCGTTTTCAGGACGTCTTCCCAGGTTTTTACCTCTTCAATATCATGGTAAATCCTGTTTTCGATAAAGATCCTTTCCAGGGATGAAAAATGCCAGCTTTCCTGCAACTCATGCAGCTCGATTTCCAGCTCTTTTTTAAGAAGGGAAACCGTATGATCCGTATTCATTTTCAAAATATCGGACACATTCATGAACATCGGCTTATCGCCGACGATCACACAGGCATTCGGGGAAATCGTTACCTGGCAGTCGGTAAAGGCATACAGGGCATCAATTGTCTTATCCGGTGAAACATCATTATGAAGATGAATCAGGATCTCAACCTTATCCGAGGTATTATCCTCGATTTTTTTGATCTTGATCTTGCCTTTTTCATTGGCCTTTAAAACTGAATCGATCAGATCGCTGGTGGTTTTGGAGTACGGAAGTTCCGTAATGATCAGGGTATGCTTGTCCAGCGGAGAAATCTTCGCTCTTGCTCTTACCTTCCCGCCCCGGTGTCCGTCGTTGTATTCGGAAACGTCAAGATAACCCGCCGTTAAAAAATCCGGATATACTTCAAACTTTTTCCCTTTAAGATAGGCTACGGAAGCACTGATCAGTTCGTTAAAATTATGCGGAAGAATTTTTGTGGAAAGCCCCACCCCGATTCCTTCGACTCCCTGTGCCAGAAGCAGCGGGAATTTTACGGGAAGATCGATCGGTTCATTGTTTCTGCCGTCATAGGATTTTGCCCATTCTGTTGTTTTGGGGTTAAAAACCACCTCCAGTGCAAACGGCGTCAGCCTGGCCTCGATATACCTAGCAGCTGCTGCTGAGTCTCCCGTGTAGATGTTTCCCCAGTTTCCCTGGGTATCGATCAAAAGTTCCCTCTGGCCGATTCCCACCATCGCATCGGTAATGGAAGCATCACCATGGGGATGATATTTCATCGTATTCCCTACAATGTTGGCCACTTTATTATAACGTCCGTCTTCCAGCTCCCGCATGGAATGCATAATCCTTCGCTGAACCGGCTTGAATCCGTCATAGATCGAAGGAATCGCCCGGTCTAAAATTACATAAGAAGCATAATCCAGGAACCAGTCCCGGTAAAGCCCGGAAACCTTTTTTAAGCTGTCACCCTCATTCGGGTATTCTTCTGTTATCATTTAATTTATTACCTCTTTTTCTCGTTATTGGTTTTCACCACTTTATGTAAGGAGAATCTTAAATCATTCAATTCTTTTCTCGTAAGATATGAAATTTCATATTTCAGAATGGTGGAGCCGCTGTTTTTGCTTGAGATGGTGATGTAAAGCCTTTTCATAATGAAAAGATTAATGATCTCAAATTTCAGCAACTTATATTTCGGAAATTCGTCACTTAACGGCTTTTGCAGGAAAGGGATGATGTTTCTGTTCCTGAAATGAAGCGCTTCTCCATCGCTGTCGTATTCAAAAATCTGCCTTCCGCTGATGTAGACCAGTACGATTATAAATATTGGAATAATCAGCAACAGCAGGCTCTCCCATCCTAAAATGTTGAATTTGTATTCTTCTAAAATATAAGCTCCAATGCCTCCGAGCAAAAACATGATCAGAAGGCTGTTTATGAAGCTGTACACCGAAGTCTTATTACGGTTGCTCAGTCTCATTATATTAAATTGTGTTTGTAATTTGTAGCGTTCTCACTGCACTAGTTTTCATCAATAGCTTCAGTCAAAATTTCTTTTTTATCGATATCGGGATCTTCCACTACAAGATTTTCGAGAATGAACGTCTGGCGGTCGGGTGTATTTTTACCCATATAAAATTCGAGAAGCTGCTCGATCGTCTGATCTTTTCCTGCCACGACGGGCTCCAGGCGGATGTCTTTTCCGATGAAGTGCTTAAATTCATCCGGAGAGATCTCCCCCAATCCTTTGAATCGCGTGATCTCGGGATTTTTACCCAGTTCGTTCAGTGCTTTGATCCGCTCCTGTTCGGAATAGCAGTATCTTGTTTCTTTTTTGTTCCTAACCCTGAACAACGGGGTCTGAAGGATATAAAGATGTCCGTTTTTGATGAGGTCCGGGAAAAACTGCAGGAAGAAAGTAATCATCAGCAGGCGGATATGCATTCCGTCGACATCGGCATCGGTGGCAATAATCACCTGGTTGTAGCGAAGGTCTTCCAGGCTTTCCTCGATATTCAGGGCTGCCTGAAGAAGATTGAACTCTTCATTTTCATAAACTACCTTTTTCGTAAGCCCGTAACAGTTCAGCGGTTTTCCTTTTAAAGAAAATACGGCCTGGGTTTCGACGTCACGGGATTTTGTGATCGATCCGGATGCGGAATCCCCTTCGGTAATGAAGATCTGGGTTTCCCCTTTTCTCTCGTTTTTCTGATCGTTGTAATGCTGCCGGCAGTCGCGGAGCTTCTTATTGTGAAGCGATACTTTTTTCGCTCTTTCTCTTGCCAGCTTCTGGATTCCGGAAAGCTCCTTTCTTTCCCTTTCGGAGATTAAAATTTTCCTCTGGATCGCTTCGGCCACTTCCGGATTCTTATGCAGGAAGTTGTCGAGCTTGCTTTTCAGGAAGTCGATGATAAATGTACGCACCGTCGGACCGTTCGGGCCGATGTCGTTGGATCCCAGTTTGGTTTTGGTCTGGGATTCGAAAACAGGTTCTTCCACATTGATGGAAACGGCAGCCACAATGGATTTCCTGACGTCTGAAGCATCGAAATTCTTATTAAAAAATTCCCGGATCGTTTTTACGTATGCTTCACGGAACGCATTAAGGTGGGTTCCTCCCTGTGTGGTGTTCTGCCCGTTGACAAATGAAAAATAGGTTTCCGTCTGAGACTTGTCGGTATGCGTAATGGCCACTTCAATATCGTTATCTCTCAGGTGGACGATCGGATACAGCGTTTCACTTTCCAGTTCTTCATCCAGCAGATCTTTAAGTCCGTTTTCGGAATAGAACGTTTCACCATTGAAAAATATTTTCAGCCCGGGATTCAGGTAAGCATAATTGCGGAGCATTCTTTCGATATACTCTTTCCTGAATTTGAAATGAAGAAAGATGTCCGCATCCGGGATAAAGGAAATCTCCGTCCCGTTACGGTCTGAAGAATCTTTTTCGTCAAAATTCTCTTTGATCATTCCCCGTGAGAATTCAGCAGCTTTCATTCTCCCGTCACGGAACGAGCGCACCCGGAAATAATCGGAAAGGGCATTCACCGCTTTTGTACCGACCCCGTTCAGCCCTACGGACTTTTTAAAAGCCTTGCTGTCGTATTTACCGCCGGTGTTCATTTTGGATACGGCATCCACCACTTTTCCCAAAGGGATTCCACGGCCAAAATCACGAATCGTAACTTTACCGTCGTCTAATTTTATTTCGATTCTTTTACCGGATTTCATTCTGAACTCATCGATCGAGTTATCCAGAATTTCTTTCAGCAAAATATAGATGCCATCGTCAGCAGAAGAACCGTCGCCCAGCTTCCCGATATACATTCCGGGCCGTAAACGGATGTGCTCCTGCCAATCGAGGGTTCTGATGTTATCTTCGGAATAGATTGGATTTATTTCTTGTGACATATATAATTTCAGCAAACATACAAAAGTACGAATTTGCCAAAAAATATCCGAATATTTCGGTTCATTTTTTATGAATATTTATTAAAAAATATTGGATTATTGTCCATGAAGCTTTATATTTACATTATTCAATACGAAGTGAAAAACAAATTGCATTTATTTTTAATTGTATCTGAATAAAAACAAATTATTACTAACAATTTTTATATTAAAAAACTAAAATTAACAGTATGGATTAATTTAAAACTCCCTAAAAAACTAACCCCAAAAACCACAATTAAACCATGAAAAATACATTCCATGCCTGCATCATCGACGATAAGGATGACCGTGAAACCATTTCCCGGCTCCTGAAAAAAGAATTCCCGGAAATTGAGATCGGCTGCCGTACGGCAAGCCTCCGGGCAGCTTCCGATTACCTCAGCAAAAATCCGACGGATCTTGTATTTTTAGACCTTCCGCTGGAGGATGGAACCGGCTTTGAAATCTTATCGAAGCTACGGCAAAAACATTCCTTCATCATCTTCATTACAGATTCTGAAAATTCAGCCATTCAGGCTATTAAAAAGGGCATTACAGAATGTATCCTGAAACCTGTTACGAATCTGGATTTCGTACTGGCTGTCCATAAGGCGATTGAAAACTTCCGGAACAACAACCATACCTCTTTGCTCCCCCTACCCCAGAATAAAATCAATCTGCCGACCTTACAGGGCTTTAAAAGAGTGAATATTGATCAAATCATCCGCTGTGAAGCAGATTCCAACTACACTTTCATTTATTTGCTGGATAAAACGAAAGTCATGGTTTCCAAAACGCTTCATGATTTTGAAAAGAACCTTTCCAGCTATAATTTTTTCAGGATCCACCACAAACACCTGATCAACCTTGAACACCTGAAGGAATACATCAAAGGAAAAGGCGGACAGGTTGTAATGACCGACGATTCCGTACTCGATGTTTCCATACGCCGGAAAAATGAATTTCTGCATAAAATGGTTTAACAATTCACACTTACTTGATAATTATACCCGTTTACGCACTTTCTGTTTTCATCTGATCACTCTTGATAGGCTGATATACAATGCTTTGATACTTTTGAGGAACAAACAACCAAAAACTTAGTATTATGAAAACACACGTATTATCTTTTAAAGGCCTTGTAGCAGCCGCTTTGATTTTTTCCGCAGCAGAAGCCAATGCCCAGGCATGGCAGGTAACCGGAAACGGCGGTATTTCACCGTCCAATTATGCCGGAACCGTAAATTCTGCCCCTTTTTATCTGAGGACCAATGGAGCGACCAACAATCCCGGTCAGGCACTCCTGAATGAAACAGGATCTTTTATCGTAGAAAGTTCAAATAACTCCAATGCTTCAAAAACAAAAGGAAGCATCATTGCCGGGTCAAACAATGTTTTGGGCGCCGGCGCCAACAGCTCAATGGTCAGCGGATGGCAGAATGACCTGTCTGATGCAGGAGGGGCCAATATTGTGGCCGGACAGGGAAACCGCGTTATCAATCAGTCCGGAAAATCGGTAGCATTAGGTTGGGTAAACACCATTGCAGCCTCCAACCAGTTTGCCATTGGGGTAGGGGTAGATCTGAAATCTTCCTATTCTGGAGGCTTCGGGATCGACCTGGTGGCCACGGGAGACCGGTCGTTCGTCTTCGGATCAGGAACCGGATGGGGATCGAAACTGACCAACAACATTCCTTCTTCGCTGATGTTCGGGGTTTCTTCAACGCCGACCATGCTGATCCAGGATCAACTGGTAGGTATTGGCACTACCGCTCCTACCGCAATCCTGCATACCAACGGCAAGGTAAGGATGGAAAATCTTCCGGACGGAACCGGCAGGGCTCTGGTTGTTGACCCGGATGGCAACGTGATGGTGGCCAGCAGCTATCTTTACAAACCTGCCGGAGATCAGGGTGCCGATTTCCAGACCCAGATCGATGATCTTAAAAAAGAAGTCCAGGAACTTAAAGAGCTGTTGAAACAGAGCAAAACAAACGTTGACATGAGTGCCGTTTCAAATGAGCCGAAATTATATCAGAATGCTCCGAATCCGGGAAAAGGCGAAACCGTAGTGAAGTATTACCTGCCAAAAGAAGCAAATAATGCATCCATTGGGATCTACAATATGTCAGGACAGCTGATCAAAAATATTCCGCTCAGGGAAAAAGGCAACGGAAGTGTTATCCTGAACGGAATCCGTGGCGGATCTTATGTGTATACCCTTTCGGTAGACGGTAAAAACATCGATACCAAGAAAATGATGATCCAGGACTGATCTCAGTTTAAAAAGCGTATCAGTTAAAATTCTTGCGGACGGTTTTTTCAGTTCGACAGCAACAGACCGGGGGCTTATACTTACCCGTGATCACAAAAAAGATACTCCTTACTCATTTGTGACCGCCCCGTATATGTTATGTGGATTGTTTTTATAAAAGACAAGATACGTTGCCTTACAAAAAACACCGTATTTCTTATTGTAACTAAAAATAAAATTTTAACGATGAAAAATCTTTTAAACCTTACAGAAAATCATCAGTTAATGATGATCCTTCAGAAAACATCAAAATTTGTAACGGCTCAAAAATTTATCTTGGCCTTAATGATTGGATTGCTGGCCCACACGGAAGTTTCCGGCCATGCGTCCACCATTACAAGGAAGTGGTGCGGAGGCTTTTTTCACAGAAAATTTGTTGCATCAGCACAGACTTCTGTATTAAGCTATACAAAATACCAGACCGGATATAACTGCATAGGACAATATGTAGGAACTGCGAATATAGGAAGCTGGTCTTCCACCTGCAGCAATGAAAGCAAAGGATGCTCACGTCCCCAGACTGCAACCTGCAGCAAAAGCGGAACCGTATATGACAGGATCTTCAGCGGCTGCTACCTGCAGTATACCAATCCTCAATATTATAATTCCTATGCGCAGGCACAACATCTTGTCAGTGGGATCTTTCTCAACTACTACGCTTATGGAAGAGGCGGTGCAGGCCAGACAGGAAATTACCTTTTAAATCCTGATCTTGTCAATCAATTGGTTGATAACGAAAAATCGGCCGGAGAGATCAGAGGAAATGTTGATATTGACGATAACAATCAACTGGTCATCAATAAAATGAATGGAAGACTGGGTATCACAGCAGGAGCAGATTATTTTTCAAAAATCAAAATCGTTATTATCAAAGAAAATCAGAATATTACTGATGATGAAGCCTTACAACATGAAGAAGAGGTACAAAACGGCACGTACCCTGATGTCGTGTATACCGCTGAATTGAATATCTCGAAAAACGGAATAACCCACCAAGGTGTCTTTTCTGACGGCATTGCATCCGGAAGTATAAAAGAATTCAATGCGAATCAGGAATACGGGGTTAATATCAATGATTTTTCCGTCGTAGCTCCCGTAAATGCAGAGCTGCAGGATGATGAGAAACTGACGCTGGTAACTGTGATAAACGGAGGATTTGACAGCAGCTCGGCAGTGGTAAGCAAAAATGCCAACGATCTTCTCAGCAGCAATACCGCGGAAAGTAAAATGCCTAAGCTTTATCCTAACCCTGCAAAGGATTATGTAGACATCACCGTAAATCCTGACAAAAAAGAATTTGTACAGGTACGGATCATAAGCCCTTCAGGAAAAATAAGTGCGGAGAAAAATGAAAGACTGAGCAGTGGACGCCACACAGTACGAATGAATACGGAACAACTGCTGCCCGGGATCTACCTTGTGGAAATACAATCTGACGGCCACATCTCTTCCCAAAAACTTCTGATTTCAAAATAATATATATTAAATGTTATGAAAGGCAGCCTTTTTAAGGCAGTCATGGCCGGAAGAATTTTTCTTCCGGCCTTTTCATGTCATATGATAAAGCCTGTTTAAATTTGGAGTTTATTTTTACCACGAGGTATTTATGATATTTCCGTTTTATTCATTTAATTTATTGAAACGACGCAAAAGATAAAAGTTAAGAATAACCAAGTTTATTTTAATTCATAAAATTCAGATTAAGTGAGCTGACGTAAAATTTTTACGTTAAAATTTAAACGGACTCTAAATAAAGGGTTTATTCCCGTTTTAAAGGTTATAATTTAACGTGAACTCGAAGCAGAACCCTGATTAACAGAATAGAGAAGCCGGATGCAGGTAATTTCCCGTTAATATTACTTTCAAAAATATCAATTATCAATAAAATGGTTTGTTATTCTATCAACAGGAAATTTATTTAAAATTATGACCCACCAACCTGAATTCCAATCCGTCATTTAAATAATCAACTGATAATAAATTAAATACAGTCGATTTCATGTTAATCTATCAAATACAGCACTCCTTCATTCACTGAACAATAAACAAGGCCTTGCGCTTTTTTACGGGAGAAGATCATTCCTGCGTGCCATAAAATAAATGACTATGCCAGATGCTGGCATAGTCATTTTAAACTAAACCCCATTAAGTCTGAGGATCGGTTCTACTAATTTAATTTAATAACTTTTTTTAATAATGTTCCTTTATCGGTATTTACTTTAAAATAGTAAACTCCATTAATGTTGCTGTGAATGCTGATTTTGGCATTCTGAGAATTAATTCCGATATGCTTTTGAATAATTCTTCCCATGGCATCAAACACCTCTACAGATTGAATTTTGGAATCAGCATCTATATTTACGTCACCTTTTGTCGGGTTAGGGTATAAATTTACCGATTGGTCTTTTTGGACTTCGGAGGTATGCAGCAGACTTGCGATATTGGTGATTTCATCATTGGTTACGATCGGGAAATTATAATCAAAATAGATATTTGCTTTGTTGATCACCTTATCCCCTATCGTAAGGTTTCCTTTTGATTTTATTTTCATCAGGATATTACCGTGTCCGCCGCTTCCCAGATTGGCCTGCTTCATCATAAACTCTATTTTATTTCCTGTAATTTTAGTATAGGAAGGATAGGAGGAATTTTGCAGCTGCAAGGTATTGATATCAAAATCTGTAGGATCGATGTTCATTTCCACAACGATGTTTTCGGTTGGAGCAGTGCCTGTATTTTCAAAATTAACAATGTAGTGAAGGTATTGTCCGACCATAGAAACAGGAATTGTGTTTCCTTCTATGCATTCAATGTCATTCGGGTCGTACGAGCCCGTGACGATCTGATTGAAAACAAAGTGATTATCCAAAGGTAAAATATCATTAAGTGCAGGATTGATATCCGCTGTAAAAATAAGATGATTACCGATGTTTACAGGATTGGTAGGATGCGTCGGAGGATTGACCGAAAAAGTAATTTCGGTTGCTTTGTTCTGATAAGGTTTCAGGTTAGTAAAGCTATAAGTGATCTGATTTCCTGAAATGGTGGTATAAGGTAGCGATGAAGAAATAAACGATATTTTTGTATTATCAAAATTCAGCGTTACATTTCCGGAGAGCGTCGTATTCCCTTTATTTCTCCACATCAGCTTATATCTTGCGTTAAACCCGGGTCTTGCAGAACCAACCGGAGCTATAACAACTTCAAGGTCATTGGAATTCCCGATGGCTTTTACACAGATATCCTGGGTGAAAATATTATTATTGGTATTGGCAAAATTGGTATTGAAGCTGCCTGGGACCGCCTGGAAAAGAGAAGGGTTTTCAGCTTCCGTGGTGATGGCAAAATTACCGGCCATGGTATAGAATACATATTTTCCCTGGTTATTGGTAAAAGTAGATCCCGTATTGGTGCCGTCATTTATTTTGACTTTTAAATGTTCAAAAAGCTCATCGTTAGGATCGCATCCATTATTATTTTCATCAAAACGGACGATTCCTGTAATGGTATTGTAATTACCTCCAGGATTAAACGTGCAATAAGAATTAATGTTACAGTTGGTAAAATTTAAAGAAGAAACAACGGATTGTACATCAGCTATTTGGCTTTCATCACAGCAGATGTATTTAAGGGCATTGCCATTATTGCTCAGAGACAGGCTTTCATTGGCCCCGTTTTTCATAAATATGGAGACTAAAAACGGATTTACCTCACATTTCAAAGTCTGAAGACTGATGCAGTCCTCCACGTTTAGCGTTGTAAATTTGTTATTATCACAATACATTGTCTGAAGCCCTGTACAGCCCTGTACATTTAATGAAGCAAGCTGATTCTTAGCGCAGGATAAGTAAAAGAGATTGGTTAAGCCGTGCAGATCCAATGTGGTAAGCTGATTGTTGTAACAGCTTAAAGTCTGAAGATTGGGCAGTCCCTGTACATTCAACGCAGACAGCTGATTTTCAAAACAGGTAAAGGTTTTAAGGTTTAAAAGTCCCTGTACGTTGATGGTGGGAAGGCTGCATCCATAACATGCTAATATCATAAGGTTGGATAACCCCTGTACATTGATTGAGGTTAACGTCGGATTATAATGGCAGTCCAGGTTTTGAAGATTTGGTATTCCCTGCATGTCTAACGATACAAACTTATTGCTGCTGCAGTTGAGAACCGTAAGGTTAGTAAGTCCCGCCACATTTAAAGAAGTCAGCAGATTGAAAGAACAATTTAAATTCTGAAGATTCGCGAGTCCCTGTATATTCAGTGAAGGAAGTTTATTGCCGTAGCAATTCAGGTTCTGAAGACCTGATAATCCCTGGACATTTAATGAGGGAAGTAAATTGGCGTAACAGTTTAAAGTCTGAAGATTGGTAAGTCCCTGCACGTTCAATGAAGTAAGCTTGTTGTTGTAGCAGTTCAAAACCTGAAGATCAGCAAGCCCCTGAACATCTAATGCCGCCAGCAGATTGAAGGAACAATTTAAGGTCTGGATATTTTGAAAATCGGATATTCCGGTCAGTGCAGAGATAGTTGAAGATGAAACATTTAAATAAAGAACCTGCTGGGCTTCCGCAAGCTGTATCTCACCATCACTGTTGGCATCGATCTTAAAATAGTTTCCGGATAAATTTTTGGCAATCTGATTGGTCGTATCGGCCTGGAGTAATTTTGCCTTAAAATTTGCGTCGGGAATACTGACCATCTGTGCTTTGATTCCTGACGAAATAATAAGTAAAAATAATACGGTAAGGAATAGTTTTACTTTCATAGTAATTGTTTTTTTTATAAATGTATTTATAGATTTTTTTCTATAAAACTATAAATGAGAATTTGCATGGTTTTATTTAGAATTTAAAGTCTCCCGATCACTTCCTGTAACTTTTCTTTTTTTCGTTGCGATACCGGTATCTGTGACTGATCCGACATAATGACAAACCCGCCGTCTTTTTTGATATAGGATTTCAGCTCATTCAGATTAATAAGATGCGACTGATGAATCCGCTCAAAACCATGATCTCCCAAAAGCTCCTCATATTCTTTCAGAGTTTTTGAAATGATAACAGGCTTGTGGTTCTTCACATAGAATTTGGTGTAATTGTCTTCACTTTCGCAACGGATAATGTCTTTTATTTCAAACAGGTGAATCCCGTCCGACGTGGAAAGAGCAATCTTTTTAAAACTGTCAGTCTTTTTGGTGATATTATCAAGAAGCAATTCAATATGCTTATAATTATTGTTCCTGCTTTGAGCCTCTTTTATTTTTAAAACAACATTCTTCAGATCATCGGGGTCAACAGGTTTCAGCAAATAATCCAAAGCACTGAAACGGAATGCTTTTATCGCAAACTTTTCATGAGCGGTAATGAAAACCACCTGTGCAGAAACCTGCCCGGTTTTCTGGTTGAGCTGCTCAAGAATATCAAATCCTGTCCCGTCATTCATTAAAATGTCCAGGAAAATAATTTCAGGATTTAGTTTTTCTATCAATTCAATACCGGTTTTTACACTTTCCGCTTCTCCGGTAAACCTGATTTCAGGAGCATAAAGCTTCAGCATTTCTTTCATGCCTTCCCGAAGATTGGCATCATCATCTATAATAACAGCACTAATCATAGTTAATTTTTTATATATTCCAGTGGCAGTTCCAGGAACACTCTTGTACCTTCCACAGCACCATCAGGTCGCTTTATTTCCCGTATGGTAAGATTCACTTCTTTTTTTTCGAGTTTTTCTAAAGTTTCCAGTCTTTTTTGTGAAATATCCATGGCCATTGATTTATGGATATTCACCGAATTTTCTTTCAGCTTTTTAGACGTTTCAATACCGATTCCGTTGTCCTCTATTTCGCAGATCAGGGATTCTTTTGTCTGTTCAAATTTTATCCGGATAAAACCTTTTCCTTCTTTCGGAACCACCCCGTGGATCACTGCATTTTCAATATAAGGCTGAAGCAGAAGGGATGGCAGTGCCGTATCATCTTCAATGAGAGGATCTTTGTAAATTTTAAAATCGAATTTCCGGTTAAACCTCAATTGCTCAAGCTCTAGGTAATTTTTTAATGATTCAATTTCTTTATCAATGGTAATCAGGGATTCTTTAGAAAAATCAAGCGTCAGACGCATCAGTTTGGAGAATTTGGCCAGGTATTTTATGGCCTCTTCTTTGTCGTTCTGCATGATAAATGAAGAAATTGCCGCAAGACAGTTAAATACGAAATGCGGATTCATCTGAAGATGCAGTGCTTTGTGCTGGAATTCGGCCAGTTGCTTCTGAAGCAGAATGGTTTTTTCCCTTTCCTTATTTCTGAAAAAGAAAAAGATGCCCGTCAAAATGATCATAAGCATAAAAAAACCGAAGTACCATTTCATTTTTTCACGGTCTGTTTTTTCCTTTTGTTCGATTTTTTGTCTCTCAAACTCGAAATTCAGTTCGGTTTTGATGCGTTCTTTGGCGTTTTCTGTTTTTAAAAGCTTTTCCTTCTCCGTACTGTAATTTTTTAAATGAATAAGGGCCTGCTTCACGTTACCTTTTTTATCAAAGATCCTGGAAAGGAGCTCTTCACTTTTTACATTCGTTTCGGGTAAATTTAAGTCTTTGGAGATAGCCAGGCTTTTATTGGCCAGTTCCAGGGACTGGTCCAGCCTGTCTTCATTAAAATAGATTCTGCCTAAAAACAAATACGTATCAGACAGCCCGAATTTGTCATCGATACTTTTAAACGTTTCTTCCGCTTTCAGCAAATATGCTTTGGCTTTTTCAACCTGTCCTTTTGAAATATAATATTGAGATAAGCTGTTATACAATTCACCCAGATCCCGGGGATTCGGGTTTTTTCTGAATTCATTCAACCCTTCATCAAAGAAAACTTTGGCTTTTTCAGGGAGATTTTTATCAAGATAAATCAGACCGATATTGGAGCAGACAGCACCCAGTGAAGCTGCTTTTACTTTTTTTTGCAGGACGTAAGACTTGAGAAAGTAATACAGTGCTTTATCGTTGTCATCAATCGACTGGTAAATCACGCCTATATTGTTATAAATTTTGGAAAGCTGTACTTCATTCCGTGTATCTTCATAAATTTTCATGGCTTTAAAATCATTGCTTAAAGCCAGGGAGTAATTATTCTGCTCAGAATAGATAATGCCTTTGCTGCCAAATGTTTTGGCCAAAATTTCCTGTATTTCCTGATCAGTGCGGTTTAGACCCGTTAACTTTTTCTCGGTCAGGTCAAAATATTGAATCGCCTTACGATAGTCCCCGAGGATAATATGGGACGTTCCCAAATTCTGATAAGCCAAAACCTCTTCCTTTGTATTATTTGTTTTTTTTGCCAGTTCCAAAGCTTCATTGGCAAACTTTTGCATGGCGTTCGGATCAGAAGTTTTGTAAGAATCCGATATCTTGTTCAGAAGTTGTGTTCTTTTCGGGAGATTGGTGGTCTGGCTTAAAACTACTGCTAAAGAATCCAACACTTTATTTTGCGCAGAGAGAAAAATGGTAAACAGTAAGAAAATAAAAGAATAATTTTTTTTCATTAATTATAGTTTAATCACAAATTTAAATGAATCAAAACTAGAAAAGAACAACAAATGAGAAATCGTTGCTTTTCAATGAGAATTTGAAATTTTAAACAGTAAAAAAAGGCGGATCAAAACTTGATTATCGTTATTTATTTATCCAAATTTTCCTCAGATAGCTTATTTTTCCTTACATTCGAAAATATAAAAAATACTCGCTCATGATACAACTTCCTTTATCGAAGCTTTCCAATGTAGGGACTACCATTTTCAGCACCATGACGCAGCTTGCCACTGAGAATGAGGCCATCAACCTGTCGCAGGGGTTTCCGGATTTTATGGCGGATCCTGAGCTGCTGGATTATGTAAGCAACTTTATTAAACAGGGTTTCAACCAATACGCCCCTATGGGCGGAATGATCGGGCTAAAGGAAGAAATTGCAAAAAAGATCGAAAACAGCCACGAGGCCATTTACCATCCGGATTCTGAAATTACGGTAACGGCCGGCGGAACCCAGGCTATTTTTACGACCATCGCTGCCTTTATAAAAAAAGACGATGAGGTAATTATCTTTGAACCGGCCTATGACTGTTATGAGCCGACGGTGGAGCTTTTCGGAGGTATTGTAAAAAGATTTGAAATGAAAGCACCGGATTATGAGATCGACTGGAACGTTGTGAAAAATCTGGTGTCTGATAAAACAAAAATGATCATCCTGAATAATCCGAACAATCCGGCAGGAAAGATTTTAAAGGAACATGATATTCAGGAATTGATAAAAATAGTCGAGAACACCTCCATCCTGATCCTGAGTGATGAAGTGTACGAAAATATTGTTTTCGACGGGAAACCGCACCTCAGCATCTGCCGGTATCCCGAGCTTAAAAACCGGAGCCTGATGGTTGCTTCTTTTGGAAAGCTGTTTCACGTTACCGGCTGGAAAACCGGATACTGCGCCGCACCGAAATACCTGATGGACGAATTCAGGAAAGTGCATCAGTTCAACGTATTTTCCGTCAATACCCCAATGCAGCTTGCTCTGGCAGAATACATGAAAAATCCGGAGCACTACCATTACCTCAAT
>JAKOOG010000015.1 GCA_022701545.1 Weeksellaceae bacterium
TTGCTACAAAATACAACTGCCCGGCCGTAGAAATGGAAGCTTTCGGACTGTTTGCCAATGCTAAACATCTGGGGAAAAATGCAGCAACGATTCTTACGGTTTCCGATATCATCCCGACCCATGAAAACATTTCGGCCGACCAAAGGGAAAAAGCTTTGAAGCCGATGATCGAGCTGGCTCTCGAATCCGGCATTAAAAGCCTGTAACCGTATTTCAAGATTTTGAAATTCAAGCCTTTAAGATTTTATATAAAAGAGTGTTTTACATCATAAAAACACTCTTTTTATTTTAACCAGCACCTATGAATCATTTCATATGTCGACTTCAGCCTTAATTATACAAGTATTTGACGGATCATTTACTGCTTGAAATATCTCATCATCGAAAGCTTAAGATTTGTATAAAAAGTCCACCTACTGACGTTTGAAACAAAAAGCTGACTTATCGCTGTAACAAATACCATTTACATCCTGAAAAAACTCCGGGCCACTTCCGTTGTTGCGTCGGCAACTTCAGAAAGACTTATTCTTTTCAAATGGGCAATGGTTTGGGCGACATACGGCAAAAATGCAGGTTCATTTCTGCGGTTCTGCATCTTGGGCCTATTTTTCGGGAGCATAAACGGCGCATCGGTTTCGATCATCATCCGGTCGAGCGGAACATAGCGGATCACTTCCTCCAAATGTTTAAAC
The DNA here is from genome assembly GCA_022701545.1 of Weeksellaceae bacterium. Taxonomy (GTDB): domain Bacteria; phylum Bacteroidota; class Bacteroidia; order Flavobacteriales; family Weeksellaceae; genus Chryseobacterium. The sequence continues at coordinate 693 of JAKOOG010000015.1, forward strand.
CGGTTCTGATCGCTGATGGCTCCGGTAAATCCCAGGTAAAAACCTTTATCCAGATAGATTTCCGCTTCCTGTAAAGTTCCGGTGAAACAATGCACAACGGCCTTTGGAAGCCGGGACGTATATTCATCCGTAATTTCATTGAACCTTTTAAAGGCAGCCCTCTCATGAAGAAACAGCGGCTTATCGACCTCAACCGATAATTCAAGCTGGGCGCGGTAACATTTTTCCTGAACGGGCCTCGGGGAAAAATCCCGGTCGAAATCCAGTCCGCATTCCCCGACGGAAACCACACGGTCCTGCCTCAACAGTTTTCTGAGTTCACTGATGCTTTCATTGTTGAAAGATTTTGCATCGTGCGGATGAATTCCGGCTGTTGAAAATAAAATGCCGGGATAATCTTCTGCAATCTCTGCCGCTTCTTTACTTGCACGGACGCTGGTTCCGGTGAGGATCATCTGCTCTACTCCATGATCAAGAGCACGGTTGATGATCTCTTCGTGTTCGTTATTAAATTGTTTATTGGTTAAATTAATTCCGATATCGATATATGTATTCATTTTTATTTTAATTAAATTTTCTTTTGTTTTGGTATAAAAATTCAAGATTTAGAATCCTTGTACCCGTTATTTTTTATTTTAAAATTTCCTCAATTATATTTTTCAATTGCGGAAGCGCTACCGAACTGCTTTCCCGGATGGAATATAAGGTCTTGCTTCCTTTCATAATTGCATCAAAAAAAGTGTCGCTTTCCGGATTGATAAGCACGATCCATTTAGCACGGATCTTTATGGTTTCAACAATACCCACGGGCAAAGCTGTGGAACCTGAAGTTCCTATAACAAAAAGAATATCCGTATGATCGGCAATGTCGTAAGCCGTATCGAAATGATAATTCTTTTCATTGTAGCTTTCGTCAAACCACAACGTATTTGGCCGCAGCCAGCTGCCACACTTTCTGCATTTCAGGTTGTTGATATCCTCCGGCGTCAGGTCTTCGGTATATTCTTTAGACGGAATATTTTCCGGAAATTCAAACGGCCCGCTGCATTCTTTGGAACAGCGTACTTTGTGCTTGCTTCCGTGGATTTCGTAAACCTTTCGGGTGCCGGCATCCTGGTGGAGCCCGTCGACGTTCTGGGTAATCAGCCTAAAGCGGTCTCCGAGAAGCTTTTCGATTTCCGTGAGGGCCAGATGTCCGGGATTAGGTTCGGCTGCTCCGATCATCTTTTTCCAGAACAGGTTGTACTGCCAGACTTCTTCCTGGTTTTGGCTGAAATATCTGTAGGTTCCGAATTCTTCCGGGCGGTGGTATTTGGTTCCTTTAATCCAGATCCCGTCAATAGAACGGTAGGTCGGCAAACCGCTTTCCGCTGAAATTCCGGCTCCGGTGAGGAAGGTAAGATATCCCTGCTTTTCTTTAAGTAAGGTCTTTAAGATTTCTTTTAGTTCTTTCATCATTTTTAATTTAAAAAAAGGGAAACAGACAGGATTTGAACCCGCAACTTCTCTGGGTTTGAGATATTTTTCCATTTAAATTACTGCTTCCTTTTTATGTTTCCGCTTCCAGGAGGGCAAAATATTCCTCTGCCGTTAACGGCCGTACTTCTCCTTTCGGGATCACTTCTTTTTTCAGTTCGCAGAGCAGCAAATCGCCCTGTCTTTTCAGTGCTTTGATGTAGGGAATTACATTCTCGTGAATCCTGAAGGTTGATGCAATGGCGGCTAATGCATTATTTTTATACTGCGGTTCTATCCAGAGCCAGTGTTCTTCGTTGGTAGACGGGCACCAGCATTTCACCGCATACGAATGCTTTTCTGCCATTCCCCAGACAGGAATTCCCAGTTTTTCATTTTCTACGCAGTAGACTTCATAATGATTGATTCTCTTGACCGCAGATTCATTTCCATTTTTATCATACTTAAAATAATTGACCCGGATTTCTTCCTGGTTGATTTTTTTGGCTCCAAGCCTTGTCATTAAAGTTCCGACCCCCAGATAACTGAAACAGAAAAGTCTGAATTCCCGGTCGTCACAATTGAAAAACGCTTCCAATTTTATCATTTCGGTCCTATCCCAAAGCTTTTCTATTTTATTTAAAATTTTTAAAAAGTGCGGAGAGCTGTAATTCGTCCATTCCCGTTCATACTCCCGGGTAATAAAATTCTGGAAACTGCTGTGTCTCAGTTTTAAAACAGAAACCAGTTTTTGTAAGGCAGGAAGATCCGGCTGATTGACATTGCCCAGCCGTCCCCTTGCTATGATGAATTTATCTTTGGTAAGATACAGACGATCAGTCACTTTAAAATACACATGGTTGGCCAAATCCTCAAAGTTTCCGTTTTCGTCGTAGAGGTAATGGTTGATTTCTTTTAAAGACGGAAATTCTGAACCTTTCTGTTGTTCGTCCGTAAAATAGTTGATGTATTCCAACGATCTGAAATTCACGCTACCATCGAAATTTAATATCTGATTGATTCTTTTCAGATGATCGAATTCACAATATTTGTACATAACGAGGGTCCCTGCTTCAACAAGGTTTTTCGCCACAATATTTGCTGTATTAAAATACCGGGTCACCTTTTCAAGCTTTGTAAGTTCGCATGTTTCAGAACCGTTGTTATAAATATCTCCGTTTATCACTTTCAGGTCAGGCAAACCGGCAGCCGATGCTCTTCCGATCAGGACATTTCCTGACTTTTCCAGCACCGGAAAACGGGCATGGGAATTATTTAACAATTGCATATACCCCTCTATTTCAATCAGCTTCGGGAAATCAACTTTCGTATTTCCTATTTTTAAGGCACCGATTATTCTTTTTAATTCCGGAAATGCTGTTTCAGACCTGGTTTTTCCTTCGAGCCTAAGCGAACCGTGGATCAATTCAAGCTTCGGAAAAAAAATATTTTCAACCAAAATATCCTTATTTTCGATGATGAGTGTTCCGGTTATCTTTTTCAGTTCCGGAAATTCGATTTCCGAAGGGGTATCCGATCTTTTCCTGCCTTCAATTTTAAAAGTACCATGAATCAGTTCCAGATCCGGGAACGATGCATTTCTGCCGAAAACATTAATTTTCCCGTAAATTTCACGGTGCGGAAAAACAATACCGTCCCCGAAAACATTGGCATTAAAAATTCCGTCTTTCGGCAGGTGGTCCACTTCATACTGATGATGGATGGGAATGATTATCCTACCCTGCACCAGTTTTTTACCTCTTGCATAGACCTGGGCATTTTTCAGGTCAATGCTTCCTCCGACCGTCATTAAATTTTTAAAACTGAAATCGACGATGCATTTTACATTTCCTTTTACTTTTTCAAGCCGGTCCAGCTCTGCCGCGCGGTGCATAGAGAAATTGCCTTCAACGGTCTTCAAATGGTTTAGCACACAACGGCCTGCATCCAAAGAAAGGTTTCCTCTGATGGTCTTAAGCTCCGGAAAACGGCAGCCTTCCCCTCGCAGGATCAGGTTTCCGTTGATTTCCGTACAGCCAAAAGCGGTATTTTTTGCGTAGATCTCCACTGAAGAATATTCATGAACATCAATTTCCCGGAAATCCTCTTCGGAGAATATCCTGTATTTTTTAAGGGTTTCAATCGTAGGCATTTTCGTTGATTTGGGTGATGGGATTATATTCTTGCTGGATGTATTTGATGAAATATCCTTTTTCAAGACGGAGCATTTTATGTTCGTTGTGGATGACAAAAGCATCTTCAGAAATGCAAAATACTTCGGTATTGTCAGTCCGTTTGATCACTTTATATGCTGAAGCCTTCAGGATATGCTGGTTGCTCGTTTTTTCAAGGCAGTATTCCTTGTAATCTTTCGTATAACCGGTAATATTTTTAATTTTTTCTTTATTTCCGGCAGGCCTTTTCTGCTTTAGGACCATTTTAGCATTTTTCACGGTTTCCTTATTTACCGGTTGCGGCCGACTTGCAACCGGCCGTCTCACCACACGGGCCGTTTCCACAGGCGGCCTTTCTTTCCATTGCATCGGCACCGGAACCTTAACTTCTTCGATAATTTTTAAAAAAATCAATAATCTTTTAAGCATGACCTTCTATTTTATAAAGTAAAAGAAAACCGGGATCGAACCGATAAAATACCCTTCCGCGAGCACGTTTTTCCGGATTAAACTATTTCTTTTACGGGTTTTACATTTAGGAGTGCAGCAGGACTCGAACCTGCATTTCCGGCATGATAAGCCGATGTCCTTCCATTAGACGACGCACTCTTAGAAACGGACGGGACTCGAACCCGCAACCCCTGGCGTGGCAGGCCAATGCTCTTCCATTGAGCTACCGTTTCAATTTAGGGAGACCGGCAGGATCTGAACCTGCATCCATTCCGTGCAGGGAATACATTTTTCCGGTTAAACTACGGCCTCCGTCTGGGAAACTCAACAGGATTCGAACCTGTAATTCTGCATGGTAGGTGCAGCGTTTTTCCATTTATCACTATGAGTTCCGTTCAAAAGTATGGGACTGATAACCATATCCTCCGGCGTCGCTGTTCCGGTACCCTCTCTGAGCTCACTTTGATATTTTTTACCAGTTATTAATTTTATAATTTTTCAGTAAAACCCCGCTGTAATAATTTCCATTGATTCCTTCCACAACCGGATGCAGAATTCTTGCAGCACCATCCACCGAATCCAGGGGCGGAATGTATCCCTGCTCGAATTGTTTCTTTCGCAAACTCTCTTTCGCTCCCGTGGAAATCCATCCTACATCCACCGCCGTCATATAGATCTGCTCTTTTTCAAATTCCTTGGCCGACGTCAGCGTCATCATATTCAGGGCTGCTTTGGTCATATTCGTATGCGGATGGAACATCGTTTTGTTGCTGTAGCTGAAGATCCCTTCCGAAGAAGTGACATTAATAATAAATCTCTCTTTAAAAGAAGAAGTTTTCATTAATGGTTTCAGCTCCTTGATCAGAAAATACGGCGCGATGTGATTGATTAAGTTCACTTCGACCAATTCATACATCGAAACCTCTTCCAGGGTGGAATTCCAGCTGGTTTTATCCCGGTGATCCACCGGCTGTCCGAAACGCGTTAAGGCAACATTCGTCTCTTCATTCTGTGCATATTCCAGCTGCCCGATCTCTGCGGAAACCGGAGTTGGATTCGGGATCAGTTTCCGATTGTTTTTACATTCCACCAGCATTTCATTTTCCTTTTTGATGATTGGTAAATAGTACGCGTCGGGATATTTGATCGTCTGCGCAGCATTATTAATCAGGATATCGAGCGTTCCGAAATTCGATCTGTAAAAATCGATAAATTCCCGGATGGCTTGTAAATTTCTCAGGTCCAGACCATAGATCCACAACCTTTCTTTCCAGTCTTCGTAATCAGTTTCCTTTTGCAGGGTTTCCAAGGCCAGCGCCGGAAAACGGGTGGTTAAAACCAGGTTGGCACCGTTTCTCAGCAGCTTCAAAGCAGTGGCAAGACCCACTTTTACCCGTCCGCCCGTCAGAATGGCATTCCGTCCCGTTAGGTTTACCGAAAGAAAACGTTTTTCGTAATTTTCCTCTGCGCAGTTCGGGCACAGCCTGGTGTAAAAGGAATGCGCATACCGGTAGCTCTGGTTGCAGCAGTAACAGTTTCGCGGAATCTGTAATTTCGTCAGCTGTGTTTCCTCTTTTCCATCATCATAAAAATCGGAAATGCCTGCCAAAGCTTTTTGCATGAGGACTGACCCGGAATTGACTTCCAGATCCTCCGATTTCATCCGGAAATAACTTTCCTGGCGGTTCTGCTTTTTGGCATTCTTGTGGATTTTCGTAATCAGACCTGAAAAAACCTGATTGTCGGGATTTTGAAAAGGCTCATCTTTCAAAGCATTCAATACTTTGAGACAGGATTCCCATTCGTTGCGTGTGAAATGTTGATGAAAAGATTCCATTGCTTTTATATTACGCCGACAAAGTTATCCGGGTAATGCGCAATGTTTTTACGCAGAAAAAAAATATTTTTAATCCGGAAATTCGATATTGAAACCGATCCCGCGAACCGCATCAAACCGGATCCTTTTATCATTCTGAAAATATTTTCTGAGCCTTGTCATAAAGACATCCAGGCTCCTTCCGAAGAAATAATCGTTTCCGCCCCAGAGTGTTTCCAGGATTTCTTTCCGGCTGATGATTTGATGATTGTTTTTTGAAAGCAGCAGCAAAAGCTCCGATTCTTTCTCGGTGAGCTGTATGGTCTCATCCCTGAAAACAATCCGGAACTGTGAAGGGATAAAAGTATAATCCCCGATACTGACAATGGCCTGTACGGCCTGGTGCTGCCGTTTCAGGATATTTCTGATGCGAAGAATGAGCTCCTCGGGTTCGCAGGGTTTTGTAATATAATCGTCCGCGCCCAATTTAAGCCCCAGAATCCGGTCGATGCTCTGCCCTTTTGCCGTTAAAAACAGAAAAGGGATCTGCGAGGTTTTACGGATTTCGCGGGAAAGCTCAAAACCATCCATCACCGGAAGCATAACGTCCAGGATGGCCAGTTGATAGCCTTCCATTAACTTTCTATCGTTCAGAATCTCTTCTGGATTCGGAATCCAGCATACTTCGAAATCTGAAAATTCCAGGTATTGCTTCAGTACCATTCCCAGGTCCGGATCGTCTTCCACCAATAAAATCCTAGTCTTCATAAGGCAATGTGATTTTAAACGAAACTCCTCTTTTCAGAGACCTGACTTCCATATGACCGCTGTATTTATCTACAATCCGTTTTACTAAAAAGAGCCCCACCCCAAGACCGTTGGTATGTTTATTTGTCTCCCTGCTGATCCGGTAATATTTTTCAAAAATATTCCTGTGCTCTTCTTCCGGGATCCCGATTCCATTGTCGGAGATTTCTACTTCCATATTTTTTTTCATGATAACGGAAATCTCAATTTCATCAGCGCCGTATTTGGCTGAATTATCAATAAGGTTATCCATCATCTGTCTGAAATCATGGAGGTAAAAGTATTTATTTTCAGAAAATTCCAGGGTAATCCTAAAATTTACAGCATTAAATTGTTTCTTGACCTCCTCGAAATATTCCTCGACCTCCTTTTTACCGATCAGAATATCATCGGCATCATAAGTATGGATTGAGGCCACGATGTTTTCCAGGCGCCTGATCTGACGTTCCAGTAAAGCTTTGGATTCAGGATCGGAGGATCTTGCAATGGAAAATTTCAGGGTGGTTATCGGTGTATTGAGCTCATGGGCTATCGAATCGATGGTGGTATGCAGCTGGGCTATTTTCTTTTCCTGGCGGTTCAGGTTGCTGATGCTGTTCCGGAACAGGATAATGATAAGAATAAGAATAAGCAGGCTGATCATGACCAATGGAATAATTTTCCTTAAAATCAGGAACCGGAGGTTAAGCACCTGAAAGGTAGACCTGGATTTTACGAGATAAGAATTTTTCTCATTCAGATTCAGATTGGCATCCTTATTAGTCTGGCGGCTTGTCCATTTTCCTTCATATACCATCAGAGGCTGATTTAATTTTTCAAGTGTCTGATACAGAACAATGGAATGTTTTTCCGGCAGCAGTTCTTTTTTCTGAACCTCATCGAATACGGAATAGATTTCATTTTTCATGGCGATACGGAATCCGGAACTGTCAGCATTTTTTCTGAGCATCTCTTCAAGCTTTCTGCTGTAGAACGCTTCCGAATGATACAGTTTTTCCGGATGGGTAATCTCTTCCTTTTGGATGACGATTTCCTTTTTTAGTTTCTGAAAATCCTCGACAAGCCGGTCTTCACTGACTTCCGTTTGGGAATCTTCCATCTTTTCCTGTATTTTTTCAGCAATGGCTTTGGCCTTCCGGTTCAGTTCCTTTTCCTCCAGGCGGTATGAATTGTAGATGTAATATCCCTGCAGGACAATCAGCACAAAAAGGCTGAAGGCAAATGCGGTGATGATAATATCTTTCTTCCGGTTCATTTTTATGGCAGATGATAACTGATTAAATGAAAACATCATATTTTAATTCATATCCTAACTTTTCATCAGGGAATTATTTTTAATCTGAGTTGTATTGATGCCTCAAAAATACAATCAATTTCCTTTCAAAATCATCATTAACCTTGCATTAACCGTTCATTAACAAAACTTTCCGGGATATCGTCTCAATTTTGGAGAAAATTATTGAAATGAAAATATCAACAACAATAAAAGCTTACGGAATTTTCTTATTGCTGTTTCCTGTTCTTTTATGGAGCCAGAATATTAAAGGACATATAGAAAATGTAAACGGGCAACCTATTGCCGAAGCCGGTATTGAGGTCCTCGAAAGTAAAAAGACTGTATCCTCCGACCGAGAAGGCAACTTTATCCTGGAAGGCCTGACAGCATTTCCTGTATCGCTGAGCATTCATAAACCAGACTACCGAAAATATGAAATCGTGCTGGAAAACAACGATCCCCTGCACATTGTCCTGAAAAAAGACACGGTAAAAAATATTGAACAGGTAACGGTAACCGCTAAAAAACCTATCCTGAAAAGGAAGATCGACCGGCTGGAATTCAACATCGACAAGACCCCGCTGCAAAACCTGAATGCCTGGGAAATCCTGAAAAGCACCCCGAATATCCTGGTGAAAAACGAAGAGCTGAGCATCCGGGGAAATTCACAGATTATGGTCACCATCAATGATAAGAAAACGCTGATGAGCCAGGAACAGCTGAAACAGCTTCTGGAAAATACCGATGGAAACAATGTATCTTCCGTAGAAGTGATCACCAACCCGCCGGCAAAATACGAAGCCCAGGGAAGCGCCATCATCAATATCAAAATGAAGCAGAATGTGCTTTCCGGATATAAGGGAAGAATTTCGACACGTTATACCCAGGCAACCTATGCCCGGGGGCTTATCGGAACATCGCAGTCTTACAATACCGATAAATGGCAGCTGACGGGAAATTATAATTTCGTTACCGGAAATTATGTACGCTATAATTTTGATGTGGTTACTTTTGATAAGGATAAAACCCGCTGGGAAAGCGATATGGTAAGAAAAACAAAGGCCCGCGAACAGCATGTCTACAACTTTTCCGGCCAATATGCCGCAGACAGTCTTTCTACCGTTCAGTTCGGGTTCGACGGCAACTATTCGCCGGACCGGAGCGGCCGTTATCTTATTCCCACCCATATTTTCAATACGGAAACCAACCAACTGCAATCGTATTACCTCACTTCCAATACGAGAAAACTGTACGACAACAGCTTCAATGCTTATCTGACTTATGACCGAAAATCGGGAAACCACAACCTGACGTGGACGAATAATTTCAGTGCCAAGCAATTCAAGGAAAGCCAGGATGTGGAAACCCTGCTGGATTTTGCGGGCCAGCCTGAAAGCACAAACCGTTTTGCCAACAATAGCGTACAGGATATTTCGCTGTATTCAACCCAGTTGGATTACCGTTATGCTAGTGATAAACTGACATTCGAAAGCGGATTGAAATACAGCTTTGTGAAAAACGGAAACGACCTCAGCTTCTTTGACGGAACAGGAGGAATTTTAGTTCCTGATCTGTCGAAAAGCAATCTGTTCAGTTACCGTGAAAATATCTTTGCCGCTTATCTTTCGTCCGAATACAAATGGAAAAAATGGGAAATGAAAGCCGGATTGCGCTCTGAAACAACTTTAATCAGAACAAGATCCGATAATCCTGTTGTGGAAAACCGAACCGCAAGAACGGGGCTCTTCCCTACCCTTTATCTCATGTACCAAATAAAAGAAGGACAGCAGCTCGGATTTTCTTACGGCAAAAGAATCGACCGACCGAATTACGACTTCCTGAATCCTTCGAAATCTTATTATAATCTATATTCTTATTTTCAGGGAGACGCCAATCTGAGATCGACGATTATCCATAACCTAAGCCTTACCTACACCGTAAAAGACTGGAATTTCGAAACCTATTTCAGCTACATCAAAGATCCGTCTATGGAAATATCCGTCCAGAATCCGCAGACATTCGAGACTGTTTATAATTACACCAACATCGACCATGGAAAAAACATGGGGGCCAATTTCTCAAAAAGCTTTTCCATAAAACCTTTCTGGAAGCTGAACATCTTCGGGATGGGCGAATATCAGGAAAACTATTTCTTCGGGACCGACAAAATCCTGTATAAAAATGACGTTTTCTTTTACAACGCCAATGTTTCCATGCAGATCACGCTGGATAGGGCTAAAACCTGGGACCTGAATCTGTCTTATGTTTATAATTCCAAAACCATACAGGGATCTTTTGACATCAGTGCTTCGCAGAAAACGAGTATGATCATCAATAAAAAAATGTTTGGCAAGCATCTGGAAGCCGGATTGGTATTCAATGATATTTTCCGTACGGATAAAAATACGATTTCGACACGGTATGCCGACCAGAACCAGTACTTTAAGGATTACCGGGATACCCGGTATTTCATGATCAATCTTAAATACAATTTCGGAAACCAAAAGGTAAAAGAGGCGAAAACGGGTACCAAGACCGCCGAACAGAACAGGTTGTAGGCATAAAAAAGGTGGCCTTTCGACTACCTTAAAGGAATATGGAATTAAAGATTATTTTTTAATGGCTTTAATGGCCTGCTTTATTCCGTCATTCATATACAGAACGATCAGATACATACCCGGATGCAATTCTCCTAATTGAAGTGTTGCTGAAGGGGCATCAAATGTTCTGATGATTCTTCCGGAAATATCCGTAACGGCCATAGACTTCACATTCTTAATATCTGAAATATAAAGCACATCCGTAAACGGATTCGGATATGAAGTCATGTTATTTTTGTGATGGGTTGTCTCGGAAGTTCCTAAGGCAGAAGCCGGTTCCCAGTATACATCATCCCAATAAATACTCGGCGAGTTTGTCTGTGCCGGCATTCTGATGGCGACCCTTGCATTGGCAGGAGCGTTTGCCGGGAAGGGAATAAGGCTTTCCGTTCCTGACGCATAAGTCGTATTGGAAATATTTAAAGTCTGTACAATAACGAATGAACTTTCATCTGTCGGATTGGTCATATATCCCACATTCAGAATGGCAGGGAGTGACGATCTTACTTTAAATCTTATCGGTAGCCTGCATTGATGGTGCTCAACGGCGGCAACAGCACAATACTTGTCTGCCCGGCAACATTGTTGTACTGATACATATTTCTTGTTCCTGAGGCCGGAGATGCCGCATTGATCGCCTGATTGGCTGTATTTCCCAGCACAAACCTTCCCCAGCAGTCCGGTACGATATTTCCCGTAGCAGAAGAATCGAAATTCTCATACAGAGTGACAGCCGCATTACACAGTGTTGTAAAAGAAGCAACGGCGGACCAGGCGCTTTTATCGGATGCGCTGCACGCAGATCTTACCCAGAAATAATAAGCCGTTCCTGGTGAAAGACTTAAAGTAGCAGAAGTCGCAGTGCTTGTTCCGGACGGAGCTGTGCCTGAGGTAGGCGCCGCATTTGTTGTAGAATAATAATATTCGTAACCATTTGCCGGAACTGTTATCGGAGCATTCCAACCTACAGTTGCCGCTGTCTGCGTGATATTAGAGACCACAAGAGAATTCGGTTCCAGGCAGGCGGCGGCTTGTTCCCATACCACATCGTCCCAGTATACCGTAGCGGCATTGGCCTGAGCAGGCATTCTTACCGCCACTCTTGCATCAGAAGGTACTGTGGTTGGAAACGGTACATTGGTATTGTTTCCATAGGCTGTATTGGTAACATTTAAGCTCTGGACCACCACAAAACTGCCCGGG
>JAKOOG010000039.1 GCA_022701545.1 Weeksellaceae bacterium
GAAAGCCTGATCATGGTCTTAAAAAAAAACATTCTTCAAGAAATCTAATTCTGAATTTTCACCTCCTTTTACAGCCTTTTCAGATCAAACGCTCATAATCCTGTGAAAGCTTTGGGATCACCAAGCAGAATAACCGGTTCTTTTGTAATGGCGTTAGAATTTCCTTTCAATAACGTAATCGAGCATGATATGCAGTGACCTCTTCGGCTGGGAATCCGGAAATTCATTCAGAATATCTTTGGCTTTCTGCTGAAAATCTTTCATGACGGTCATCGCATAGTCTAGCCCGCCGGAACTTTTAACAAAATTAATCAGCTCCTTAACCCTTTTCTGATCGGTATTATACCGCTTGATGGTGTTGAAATAATATTTACGGTCTTTTTCATCTGCCGTTTTTAAAGTATGGATCAGAGGAAGCGTCATTTTCTGTTCTTTGATATCGATTCCTACCGGCTTTCCGATTACATTGGAAGTGAGATAATCGAAAAGGTCGTCTTTAATCTGGAAAGCCATTCCCGTATACGTTCCGAAGTCCATCATTTTTTTAGCCAGGTTTTCATCTGCGTTATTGGAAAGGACTCCGATTTCACAGCAGGCGGCAATTAAAGTAGCGGTTTTCTGGCGGATAATTTCATAATACACTTCTTCCGTAATATCCAGTTTTCTGGCTTTCTCCAGTTGGAGAAGCTCACCTTCGGACATTTCCCGGATCGTTCTTGAAATTACCCCCAACAAATCGTAGTCTTTATGGTCCGTAGAAAGCAGAACCGATTTCGAAAGCAGGTAATCGCCCACCAAAACGGCGATCTTATTCTTCCACAAGGCATTAATGGAAAAGAAATTACGGCGCTTAAAGCTTTCATCCACCACATCATCGTGCACCAACGTCGCCGTATGGATCAACTCGATCATGGAAGCCCCGCGGTAGGTTTTTTCATTGACTTCCCCTACCAGCTTGGCGCAGAGAAATACAAACATCGGACGCATCTGTTTCCCTTTTGTCGTAACGATAAAACGGGTGACTTTATCTAATAAAGGTACCTTACTCTGCATGGATTCGTAAAACTTCTGCTCGAAAAGTTTCATTTCCTCATTGATCGGTCGCTTGATTTCTTCTACGGTGTTGGCCACAATCTTCGAATGATGGATAAATTATTAATTACCACAAAGATAATTTTTTTCAGGCAATTTCAAGGGATTTACTCCCCTAGTTTATCTCTCGGAATAAAATAAAGGCTTTGTTTTCCCCCTCCCAGCGGCGAATGGAACTTTTCCCCCGAAATATAAATGCCGGCCTCATCCACTGCAATGCCTTCAATCTGCCCGATCGCCAAGGCACTTCCGAGGTAGTATCTTTCGGGATTTTCCGTGAAAAATATCCCGGCTCCGGTTTCATTAAAGACTTCCAGGAATACTTCGGTTTTTTTGGTATAGCCAATGAGATATAATTTTTTATCGAAATAGGAAGCGTCTGTTACCATAAAACCTGTTTTGTAGGTTTCCGTTTTCTGCGCTTTCTGTTTTCCCTGTATTTCCGGATCAATGATGTAATGGGTTGTTGATTTGGCGCCCCACTCTTTGGTAAAAAGATGGATTTTCCCGTTCAGGTACACCATGGCTTCCGCATCAAAATCGGTTTCGGAATATTTCGGCACGAATTCCAGCTGTTCGGGATATTCAAATGAAATCAGCCTGAGAGAATTGTTGGAAGGAGCTCCGAAAGGAACTTTATAGATTTCCAGATCTTTCCGGGTTCCGGCATTGTTTCCGAAGTCACCGATGTAAAAATCAGTTCCATCGTTTGTTAAAGCTTCCCAGTCTTTATTTTTACCGTCGATTTTCAGGGTATTGATGATATTTCCCGTTTTTTTGTCCAGTTCAAACAGCTCAGGGGTATTGCCGCTGTCGTTGAAGGTATACAACCTTCCGTTCATCAGGCTTAGGCCCGAGCTTTCCTTTATTCTTTCATCCAGCTCACCGATCCTGTATTTCCTGATTTTGAGTAATCTGGATTGCTGGGCAAATGACAGAGCGGAAATGGTGACCGTAAATACCAGGAATATCTTTTTCATCCGGTAAAAATATTTATTTAAATACAAATGAAAAAGTAGTCATCAAAATTTGTTCCTATACATCACTAGGGGAAATTAGACTTATGATAAGTTTACGGATCCCTGATATTGAAATTTTTAAATCAATCCGTCCCTGTTTTATCGAAATATTATCTTTTATGAGATCAATGCGTACTTAGAAATCCTGCTTTTCAGCAGAACAATTTTAAGCAAAAAAAGGAACAGGTAAGAACCCGTTCCTTCTAATATGTAAATCAAGTTACAATTCTTTTTATGCCTGAAAAGTAAAGCTGAATCTAAGCCTGAATCTGTCGGATTTAAGCCGATTTTTTCTGCTTTTCCTGCCTCTGTCTGTTTTTCCTTTCGAAATAATCTTTCTGGTACTGCCTTACGGTTTTTCCCGTTCCGTCGTGTCGCCATCCCGGCGAGTTGAAAATGTAATTGATGCGGTCTGAGAATTTCAGTTCCGGCTGTTTGATATCTTTCCAGATTTTACGCCACTCGTAAAAGAGAACGGTATCCGGCCGGTTATCCGGCATTTTAGGATAGATTCCATATTTTATCGGCACCGTTGGATCTTCTTTTTCGAAGGTTCCGAAAATCTTATCCCAGATAATCAGGCACATGCCCATATTCCGGTCAAGATATTTGATGTTGCAGGCATGATGTACCCGATGATGGGAAGGTGTTACCAGAACATACTCAAGGATTCCCATGCTTTTTACCGTTTGGGTATGAACCCAGGTGCCGTACACCTGACCGATGGCATAGACGACCATGATGTGCCACGGATCGAAGCCTAAAAAGGCCAACGGCGAAAAATAAAGATACCGGTATAAAGGCTGCAGAACCGGACTTCTGAAACCGGTCGTCAGATTAAAATATTCTGAGTTATGATGGGTAATGTGTACTGCCCAGAAAGCTCTTGAATGATGGTCTACATAATGCAGCACATAATAGGCAAAATCGGTTATAACAAAGCAGAGCAGCCAGTACCAGATGGTAAAATCCCATGTAAAAAGCCGCATGTTATAGAAGAAAAACATCACGCCCATGGCAAAGGCCTTCATCACCAGATCCAGCCCGAAGTTAAGCAGGGCCAGATAAACGCTGGTGGCCACATCTTTTCCGTTATACAGCTTAGCCTCCGAAACATGACTGTAAATCATTTCGGCTAAAATAATTGCAGCGTGAACAGGAATGGACCATGCATATACATTTTCCAATCCGTTTTCGCCCATAAGGTAATCCCCCATCACTTCAAATTTGTAGTACAAATTTAAGATTTTAAGGATTCGTTAAGAAAATTTTCTGATTTTTTTAAGGAAAATTTAATCTGCCGTTTTATTGGCCAGCTGGCCACAGGCTGCATCGATGTCACCGCCGCGGCTTTTTCTCACCACACAGACGATTCCGGCATTTTCCAGCTGACGGATGTAATTTTCTTCCGCTTGCTTGTTGCACTGGTCATATTTTCCGTCACCGATCGGATTGTACTGAATTAGATTAACTTTGGAAGGAACCTGCTTGCAGTATTTAATCAAAGCCCTGATATCTTCATCACCATCGTTGATGCCTTTCCAGACACAGTATTCGAAAGTGATGACAGAACCGGTTTTTTTATACCAATACTGAAGGGCTTCCATGATTTCCGTTAACGGAAATTTATCGGAAAACGGCATGATCTCGTTCCGCTTCACCTCAATGGCTGAATGGAGTGATAAAGCCAGCTTTACCCGCAGTTCTTCATCGGCCAGCATTTTGATCATTTTAGGAATTCCCGAAGTGGAAACGGTAATTCTTCTTGCGGACATTCCCAAACCTTCCGGCTGGGTGATTTTGCGGATGGCTTCCACGACGTTTTTGTAGTTCATCATCGGCTCGCCCATTCCCATAAACACTATATTGGAAAGCGGCCGGTCGAAATACATTTTACTCTGGCTGTCGATCAACGCTACCTGGTCCACGATCTCGGCCACTTCGAGGTTTCTCATTCTCTTGAGCCTTGCCGTAGCACAGAATTCGCAGTTTAACGAGCATCCTACCTGCGAGGAAACACAGGCCGTCGTTCTTGTTTCCGTCGGAATCAGAACAGATTCTACCAACAGGCCGTCGTGCAGCTTTACCCCGTTTTTGATGGTTCCGTCCGTGCTTTTCTGAAGCTGGTCCACCGAAACAGGATTAATGGTATATTCCTCGGAAATTCTTTCCCTGAGTGTTTTCGAAAGATTCGTCATTTCATCAATCGAATGAAGATTTTTACTCCACAGCCAGTCGTATACCTGCTTCGCACGAAACGGCTTTTCTCCCAAAGAAACAAAGTATTCCTGAAGCTGGTCGAGTGATAAAGTCCGGATATCTTTCATAATATTAAAGAGCCAAGGTAAAAGTAAAGAGAATCAAATTGAGATAGACAAAAGGATTCAATTCAGAAGTATAGAGAGCCAGGTTAAATTAAAAGTTTACAGTTTTGTCTTGTTAACAATTGCAGCTTAAAAACTGAAGGCCACTTACTCCGAATGTAAAAGTTCCTGCAAGCAGACCGTTCTGTTTCACCCTGATCACTTTTTACTTTTAACCTGGCTCTTTTACTTATTTTTTATAAAATTAACATCGCGTCTCCGTAAGAGTAGAATTTGTATTTCTCTTTTACCGCTTCTTCATACGCACGCATAATGAACTCTTTTCCAGCAAATGCAGCAATCATCATGATTAATGTAGATTTCGGCGTGTGGAAGTTGGTGATCATACAGTTGGCTACTCCGAAATCGTGCGGAGGATAAATAAATTTATTTGTCCAGCCGTGGAATGCAGAAATTTTCTTGTTGGAAGAAACCGATGTTTCCAGTGTTCTCATGGTGGTTGTTCCCACTGCACAGACTCTTCTGTGAGAATCTACCGCATTGTTGATGATCCTGGCATTCTTTTCGTCGATGAAAATTTCCTCAGATTCCATTTTGTGCTTGGAAAGGTCTTCTACTTCAATCGGGTTGAAGGTTCCCAATCCCACATGAAGCGTAACCTCAGCGAAATCGATTCCTTTGATTTCCAGTCTTTTCATCAAATGTCTTGAAAAGTGCAGACCTGCTGTAGGGGCTGCAACAGCACCTTCTACTTTTGCGTAGATCGTCTGGTATCTTTCAGCATCTTCCGGTTCAACGTCTCTTTTGATATATTTAGGAAGCGGGGTTTCACCCAGTTCTTTTAATTTAGATCTGAATTCTTCATAAGAACCGTCAAATAAGAATCTTAAAGTTCTTCCTCTTGAAGTCGTATTGTCGATTACTTCAGCAACCAAAGATTCGTCTTCTGTAAAGAACAATTTATTCCCAATTCTGATTTTTCTTGCAGGATCTACCAGAACGTCCCAGACGCGGGTTTCTTTATCAAGCTCTCTCAAAAGGAAAACTTCGATTTTTGCTCCTGTTTTTTCTTTATTTCCGTATAAACGGGCCGGGAATACTTTGGTATTGTTGAAGATAAAAAGATCTCCTTCATCAAAATAGTCCACCACATCTTTGAAGAGTTTGTGCTCGATGGTTTCGGTTTTTCGGTCCAGAACCATTAATCTCGCTTCGTCTCTGTGTTCGGATGGGTGCTCTGCCAATAATTCTGCAGGAAGATCAAAATTAAAATCTGATGTTTTCATTTTTTAAATTACGGTTTAAAAATTACTGAAATTACGAGGTGTAATTTTCGGACTGCAAATATACGACATCGGACACCCCTTTGTCAAGTATTATTTACACGGATGTTGAATTAATTTTAGATCCGCTGAGAAACCGTGAATCTACGGAGGGTTTTGAAGATTAAAAAGCTATTTTTGATCATATTAAAAAAAACAGTACTGTATGAGCAAATATTCAATCGAAGCTTTTGTAAATGAAACCAAAGAAAATCCGCAGGAAAGGGATTATTTCGAACTGGAAAAGCCCCAGCTTTTGGAGATCAACCTGAATAATCAGTCGGTATGGACCAAAGCCGGAAGCATGGTGGGCTATGTCGGCAATATTCATTTCGAAAGACAGGGAATGCTTTCCGGAGGTCTTGGCAATTTGCTGAAAAAGGCCATCAGCGGCGAAGGCTCCAGACTGATGAAAGCAGAAGGAACCGGAAAATTGTATGTTGCAGATGAAGGAAAAAAGGTACGGATCCTGTATCTGAATAACGAATCGGTCTGCGTGAATGGAAATGATGTCCTGGCGCATGAACAGAGCATTAAAAGCGATATCACGATGCTGAAAAGCATTGCCGGCGTGATGTCGGGCGGACTTTTCCAGGTGAAATTATCCGGAACGGGGCACATCGCCATCACCACCCACGGCGATCCGCTGACCTTACTGGTGACGCCTGATGCACCGGTCTTCACCGACCCGAATGCGACGGTAGCCTGGTCCGGCAACCTGAGCCCCGAGCTAAAAACCAATGTTTCTTTTAAAAGCCTGATCGGAAGAGGAAGCGGCGAAGAATT
>JAKOOG010000040.1 GCA_022701545.1 Weeksellaceae bacterium
TCATTATTGATCGGGAGGGAGAATATTTAACCTGAATCTGCCTTTTCCGGATGAAGATAACTTTGTAGAAATTTTGGATAAGCTGAAGAAGTATTAACTTTGTACGAAATTTAGAACAAATAGAACGTTATGAGAAAAACTCAGATTACGATAGATGTAGAGCTGGATGAAAACCACATCCCGGAAAATATTACCTGGAATGCGCAGGACGGCGGAATAGAAAAGGAAGATACCAAGGCCACGATGATTTCCGTTTGGGACGAAAAAACGATGGAAGCCCTGAGAATCGACCTTTGGACCAAAGAAATGCCGGTAGACCAGATGAAAATGTTTATTCACCAGATCCTGGTTTCTTTGGGAAATACGTATCAGAGAGCAACCGGGGAAGAAGATGTAGCCCAGTGGCTGGAAGAGATAGCAGAAGAATTTGCGGTAAAATCTGCGATAAAAATGTAAAATAGCGATAAGCTGTAGGCAGTAAGCTTTAAGCCATTGCATACAGGTTATGTTTAATATTAATGGCATTAAGCTTGAACGCAATAATATATGCTTATTGCCTAAAGCTTAAAGCCTAAAGCAAATTATTATGAATTTCAATACAAAAGTAATACACGGCGGGCAGCATCACGAATCGGCAACTGGTTCGGTGAATGTTCCTGTATTTTTAACATCAACCTTTGCACAGAAAAGCCCGGGCGTACATTCCGGATACGAATATTCAAGAGCGGCCAACCCTACCAGACAGGCTTTGGAAGATTCTTTGGCAAGCATTGAAAACGGGGCGAGAGGACTGGCGTTCGGATCAGGCCTTGCAGCCATCGACTGTGTTCTGAAATTACTGAATCCCGGTGATGAGGTGGTTGCGGTAGACGATTTATACGGCGGAACCTACCGGATGTTTACCCGTCTCTTTGAAAAGTATCAGCTGAAATTTACGTTCGTGAATTTTGATGATGTTTCAAAAATCGCTGATGTCATCACGGATAAAACAAAACTGATCTGGGTGGAAACCCCGACCAACCCGCTGATGAAGCTGGTAGACATTAAAGCGGTGGTAGAAATCGCAAAAGGAAAGGATATTCTGGTTGCCGTGGATAATACCTTTGCGACGCCTTACCTTCAGCGACCGATCGATCTGGGAGCAGATATCGTAATGCACTCTGCAACGAAATATTTGGGGGGACATTCTGACGTAATTGCGGGAGCCTTGGTAGCCAAGGATGCTGAGTTGGGAGAAAAACTTCACTTTATCCAGTTTGCCAGCGGCGGAATTTTAGGCCCTCACGATTCGTATCTGGTACTGAGAGGAATTAAAACGCTGGCATTGAGGGTTCAGCGTCATTCTGAAAACGGCATGGCAGTCGCGAAATATCTTGAATCTCACCCGGCTGTAGAAAGAGTGATTTATCCCGGACTGGAATCCCATCCGCAGTACGAACTGGCGAAAGCTCAGATGAAGGATTTCGGAGGAATGGTTTCTTTTACCTTTAAATCCGGTAAAAAAGAGGATGCCATTAAGTTCCTCGAAAAGGTAAGGGTATTTACATTAGCTGAATCTTTAGGCGGAGTGGAATCTCTGGCCAATCACCCGGCACTGATGACCCACGCTTCCATTCCTGCAGAAAAACGGGCAGAACTGGGAATCACCGATGATCTGGTGCGTTTAAGCGTAGGAATTGAAGATGCAGAAGACCTGATCGCCGATCTTGAAAAAGCATTTTCTTAATACATGACTTAATCACTTTGTCAAAGTTATATTTTACTGCTTTTAACTTTGACAAAGTTTTACTCATCCTATGATAAGAAAAGCAACTCTTCAGGACATCGGACAGCTGTCTGAATTGTTCGATCAGTACAGGATATTTTACCAAAAAGAGCCGGACCTTCCGGCAGCTGAACAATTTTTAACCGAAAGGATTGAGAACCGGGATTCCGAAATTTTTGTTGCCGAAAGCGAAGGGGAAATTTTGGGATTCGTACAGCTTTATCCTATATTTTCATCCACAAGAATGAAACGCTATTGGCTGCTGAACGATTTATTTGTCCATGAAAATTATCGCGGAAAGGGCTTTTCAAAGCAATTGATCGAAAAAGCAAAGGAAATAGCCAAATCAACAAATGCCGGTGGGATTCTTCTCGAAACCGGAAAAACCAACGACATCGGAAATAAATTATACCCCGGCTGTGGCTTTGAACTTTACGATGAAGTCAATTTTTACGAATGGACAAATCAGAAAGATTAAATGATCAATTCTGAATTTTAAAATTACTCATTGCGCATTACCTATTATACAAACATGACAGATTTCGAAAAATACATCCAGCGTTATCTGGACCTGATCCCTTCCGGGAACTGGCTGGAAGAATTAAAAAAGTCCGGTGAAAAAACCATTGCTATCTATTCGAAGCTTTCGGAAGAACAATCCCATTTTGCGTATGCGGAAGGAAAATGGACATTGAAAGAACTTCTTTTGCATCTTTCCGATACCGAAAGGGTTTTCCAGTACCGGATCCTGGCCATTGCCCGGGGCGATAAAAATGAATTGCCCGGTTTCGACGAAGAGCTTTATGCCAACCAGTCATTTGCCAATGGCAGAAGTTTAAATTCTTTAATCGAAGAATACGAATTGATCAGGAATTCCTCCCGGATCTTACTGGAAACCATGAATCCTTCAGCTCTTGATCGTATTGGAACAGCCAACGGGAACCGGATTTCTGCAGGAACCATTGGCAGGCTGATTGTCGGCCATAACCTGCATCATCTGCATATCATTGTGGAACGGTATCTGGCGAGTTTGTGAGATTCTGTAAAACTCATCATGCAATTCTGATCAGCCTGGCTGTATTTTTAATATCGTTAACCCAGGACTGTATGACGTATTATTATTTCGGAACGGTTAAATATCTATCATTTTCAGCCTTCCTGTTTGGCTGGATGCATTTGGGTGGCGGCGGATTTCCGGAAGGTTGCGTCTGGCTAGCCAATCCTTTTTATTTTACAGGATTATTTTTATTATGCAGGCAGAAAAATAATACTGCTGTTCTTTTACTCATGGTTTCTTCTATCCTGGCATTATCGTTTCTTGCTTTTGGAAACCTGACAATGACCAAAAGCGGTAGGATTGCTCCGATTATTCAACTGAATACGGGTCATTTTTTTTGGCTAGCTTCCATAATATTGGCTTTTTTCTCTTCATTGTATTTAAGAGTAAAAACAATTGAGGTCTGTTATTAAGAAATAATTTGAATTTTCTTAAAAATTGGAAATATCAATAGGAACGGGCTTTAGCCCGTTTTCCCTGTAACGCCATTCATCCGGCTTTAGCCGAAATTTAAAAATAATTTATATTTTTGGCTAAACAACACAAATGCCATTCATTAAAATTTATATTCACATCGTATTTTCCACAAAAAACAGAACGCACTATTTGGACACTCCAACATTAAGAGTAAAAGTCTGGAAGCACATCAAAGAAAATGCTGCAGCAAAAGGAATTTATGTAGATAGGGTCAATGGGTTTTCTGATCATTGCCATTGCCTAATTTCTTTAGGTTCAAACCAGAATATAGAAAAAATTGTTCAGTTGATCAAGGGCGAATCTTCTTTCTGGATTAATAAAAATAAGTTGACCCGGGAGAAATTTGCCTGGCAAGATGAATATTTTGCCGTTTCCGTTTCAGAATCCATGCTTGAGAAAGTAAGAAATTACATTATAAATCAGGAAATCCACCATAAAAGACAGACATCTGAAGAAGAATATTTCAGATTTATGGAGACGTACAACTTTAAATAAGTTTGGCTAAAGCCGGTGGAGCATTTAATCTGTAGAACGGGTTAAAACCCGTTCCTATTGAAAAATTACCAAATACAAACCTGTGGGGAAAAATTTAATCCCTGTATCTTTTTAAAGCAATTCATTTGGCAAAAGCTTATAGAATTTTTATCTTTGAAACCGGGCTGAAGCCCTGTGTTACTAGACTTATGGAAGACATTATCAATTTATTAAAATCCGGTGGAACCATTCTTTACCCGACTGACACGATCTGGGGAATCGGATGCGATGCGACGAATATAGAGGCCGTTAATAAAATTTTTGAAATCAAGAAGCGGGAAAAAAACAAATCCATGATCATCCTTGTGGAATCTGAAAAGAGGCTTCAGGATTTGGTAGACGTTCCGGAGATGGCCTGGGAAATCATTGACCTGAGCGAAAAACCGGTGACGATCGTTTACGAAAATCCGAAAGGCCTGCCGAAAGAATTACTGGCAGAAGACGGAAGCATCGGGATCCGTCTGGTAAAGAATGATTTCTGTAAAAAACTGATTACAAAACTTAACCGGCCTCTGGTTTCCACTTCGGCCAACTTCAGCGGTGAAAAAAGCCCGCTTAAGTTTTCCGATATTTCCCCTGAAATGATCGGCTTGGTAGATTATGCCGTTGAAGAGGACCGGGAAAAGGTATCGAAATATTCGGGATCGTCGGTCATCAAAATCTGGAAAGACAACAGAATAAAAGTGCTCCGCGAATAAAAAGAAAAGATTTAATTATCTTTGCAGCATGATGTAACCATTAAGAAGCCGGAGCTTTGGTTTTTAACCTGAAAATCCGGTTTCTTAATGGTTTTACATTAGATAACGGGATTGGAAACTGTTTTTGGTTTTGTCATCCGCTATCTGAAACCTACTATTTAAACCTTATAAAAATGTTCATTAATTTAAATCAGAATAAAAACCTGAAACTTTTCAAAATCATTTCGGAGGTTGCCTCCCGAAACAATCAGTCCGTTTATGTTGTCGGAGGTTATGTGCGGGATTTGCTGATGAAAAGAAAAGCATCTACGGATATTGATTTTGTAACTGAACAGAGCGGCATCGAGCTGGCGCAGCACGTCGGAAAGGAAATAGATCCCAAAATGAAGGTCTCGGTTTTCAAAACCTACGGTACCGCCATGATCAGATATAAAGATCTCGAACTGGAATTTGTCGGGGCAAGGAAAGAAAGCTATACCGAAAACAGCCGGAAGCCGGAAGTGGAAGGCGGAACGATTGAAGATGATCAGAAGAGGCGGGATTTTACGGTCAATGCCATGGCCATTTCTCTGAATGAAAATAATTTCGGCGAGCTGGTTGATCCTTTCAATGGAGTGGAGGATCTGAAAAAGGGAATTCTGAGAACTCCTTTGGAACCGGCACAGACGTACTCCGACGACCCGTTGAGAATGATGCGCGCCATCCGTTTTGCATCGACTTTGCAGTTTCAGATTGAAGAAAAATCTCTGGAAGCCATCAGTCAGGAAGCAGAACGGATTAAAATCGTTTCCCGCGAAAGGATCATGGTGGAATTCAATAAGATTATGCTGTCGGAAAAGCCTTCCATCGGACTGAAATTAATGGAGCAGACGGGCCTGATGAAACTCATCATTCCCGAACTGATTGATCTGAAAGGAGTAGAGGAGGTGGAAGGACAGACCCATAAAGACAATTTTTACCATACCCTCGAAGTGGTGGATAATATTTCGGTAAATACCGACAATTTGTGGCTGCGGTGGTCGGCTTTGTTGCATGACATCGGAAAAGCGCCGACGAAGAAGTTTGTGGAAGGGACGGGATGGACTTTTCACGGACATGAGTTCCTGGGTTCCAAAATGGTACGAACGTTATTTCAGCGGTTGAAGCTGCCGTTGGGTCCGGACATGAAATATGTACAGAAGATGGTCAAGCTCTCTTCGCGGCCGATTGCCCTGATTACCGATGATGCTTCGGATTCTGCTCTGAGAAGGCTGCTTTTTGATGCGGGAGAAGATATGGAAGATCTGTTTACGCTTTGCAAAGCCGATATCACGACAAAAAACTCCAGGAAGCAGGAGAAATTCAAGAAGAATTTCGAATACGTGGCAGTAAAGATCAAAGAAGTGGAAGAAAAAGACCAGGTGCGGAATTTCCAGCCACCGATCTCCGGGGAAGAAATCATGGCCATGTTCAACCTGAAACCCGGCCGTGAAATCGGAATTTTAAAGGAAAAGGTAAAAGAAGCCATTCTGGAAGGCGAAATCGGAAATGACAGTGAAGAAGCCAGAAGGTTTGTCATTGCCGAAGCGGAAAAGCTGGGACTGGCGTTGGTTTAATAAGCTTTTATTAAATAATTTTGAAGCAATGGATTTTTTATCCGTTGCTTTTTTATTGGATAAAAAATCCGTCCGGCTTCGAAGAAGCCGGACGGAAAAAAACACAAATGATGAAAAAAAATTAGTGGTCATATTCACGGGTAAACTGGAATATTAATTTTTATAGAAACCGTTTGTGGCGATTCCTGTATTGAAAGAGGTTAACAATGAACCATTGTTGGCATTGTAAACCGATACTTTACTGTCTGAAGTGAAGTTTTTTGCATCGGCGATGTACAGTCTTCCGTCGATCACGTTGAATCCGTACAGGTTGGTAACACCCGTTAAGGAAAACAAAGCAGCCGTAGGAGCTGTTGTAGCCGTAATGCTCATTGAATACACTTTGCTGTAATCTACGAAATAGAATTTATCAGAATCAATTTTCAGTCTCTGTACCTGAGGAATGGTCGTCAGGGTTGTTGTCTGATAGGTTCCCGTTGCCGTGTTGATCTTATAGATATAAGAAGCGGTATCATTAGAAGTAAGTACATAAGCCGAGCCGTTGTAAGAAACAAGATCCTTGATAATCGCTCCGGTATTCGGTAAGCTTACGGTAGTAGACACCGAATTGCTGGAAGGATTGATGATGGTGATGGTGTTTCCGGTCGGGTGGCTGGCGTAAGGCGGCGTGGAATCATAATAAACCCCATCGGTCTGTACTACGATATTTCCTCCGGCTTCAACCACTTTTTCCGCATAACGGTCGAAATTGATGCTTTTCACAAAACTGTTGTCGCTTGAATTGTAAACGTTAAGTTTCTTTACCGATCCGAAATTATTGTTGGTAACATAATATTGGCTTCCGGAATAGGCGATGTATCTTGGATTATCAAGATTTGCCGTAACGGTAGCCTGCTTTTTGAAAGTCTGTCTGTTAACGATTTCAATTTTGTTGGGCGTATTCATTACCAGATAAGCATTGTCACCTCTGAAACCGATGGTCTGAAGAACGCTTCCTAAAATTTCTTTGTTGTTGTTTGCTGCATAGATCCCGTTCTGTAAAGCCGCAAGGTCATTGCTTACATAAGAAACATCAGAAGTTGGTGTAGTGAACCCTCCTTCATTGGCAATGATGATACCGTTGGTATAATCTGTCTTTTGTGTTTCCATCACAAATTCGTCATCGCTACAGGCTATGTTGAACAACAGAGCTGAAGCAAATGCAAGAGATAAAATTTTTCTGATTTTCATTTATTTTTATTTAAAAATTAATATTCAAATAGACGCTGTAATTCCTTTTAGGCAGCGGATAAAAAGCGGTGGTCTGGTAGATTTCATTAAAAATATTATTCACTTTACCGCCAATGGTGTAGTGCTTGAGGAAAGTTCCCGAAACTCCCGCATTCATTACGAAATACGGTTCTATCGCATCGCTCCTTTTTTCTTCGCTGTCGGCATACGTAAGCCCGTTATACATTCCCTGAACATAGATTTTGGCGAAAGAATACCGGTAATCGATATTTCCGAAAAACTTATGAAGCGGAACATACATCATTTGCTTATCCGTTTCCAGGTTGGTGGATTTTGTATACGAATAACCCAGATTCGATCGCAGAACATGCAGGCCGAATTTCCTTTCATATTCGATCTGGGATTCCAGACCGTAAGACTGCACTTTGGATGTATTGACCGGCGAATAATAACCCTTGTTACCCGGAAGCCAGGTAATCATATCCGTAATTCTGATATAATAAGGCGTCAGCGTAAGTTTTATGCCGGCGATGGTAAACTGGTTTTTCAGGTCAAACTGGTAAGCGGTTTCAGGTTTCAGTTCCAGATTACCGCCTGGCTGCCAGTATAGGTCATTAAAAGATGGATACCTGAAATTTTTCGCCGCATTCAGGTTAAGGTTGTACCATTTTGCCACGTTCCAGTTTCCTGAAAACGAGAGCAGGGTTGGGGTACGGTAACCTTCAACAAAATCCCTTTTAACTCCTGCTTCAAAACGTAAATCTCTTGTCGCAAAATACCGTAATAATCCGGCGAATGAACCTACATGCCGGCTGATGTGTTTAATGCCGCTCATATAGCCTTCCCCGGTATTCACCTGAAACTCCCCGATGATATTGAGGTTCCATTTCGGACTCAGAAAATAATTGAAATCGTTCTTCAGGATATAATTTTTACCCGTTCCGCCGCTGCTTTTGGGATTGCTGATGTTGTCAAAATACTGGAAATTTTCTTCCGTATACGCGGCACGGAATACGTTATTCAGTTTGGAAGTATTCCAGTCCCAGACCAGGAGGCTCCTTACATTCTGGGTTTCATATTTGGTTTTGGTCTGGCTGTCGAAAAATACCGGAAAATGCTGGGTTCCGTTGAAAAACTCCGAAATCCACGAAACCTGGTGATGCGGCGCAATTTTATAGGCTGCGGCAAAGTTAAAGTTCGTATTGGCATATTCTCCGTTGCGGTTGATGTAATTCCTCGATTCTTCCACCGCATAATCATTTTCGCTTACCGAATAGTTTCCTGAAAACTTAAAGCTGAATTTGTTATTGGAGAAAGAAGCTTTTGCGAAATTATTATAAGTACCGAAGGAGGCAGCTTCAGAAAAAAGGGAAGCATGAAAACCGTTATTAAACTCAAGGCTGTTGTTGAGGTGGATCGTTCCGCCAATGGCTCCGCTTCCGTAAATAACACCTACACTTCCGGCTTTTACATCAAGCTGGTCGAATCCCATCGACGGAATGTTATTCACATCCCCTTGTCCCAGAAACTGGGAATTGATGTTAATACCGTTCCAGACGAAAGCGGTATGTCCTGCACCGGTTCCCCGGAAAGAAGGCGACGACACTGCACCGCGTCCGTTCTCTTTGATGTAAACAGGCGATTGAAAGCGTAAGATCTCGGAAAGATTGGTTGTGTTTTTCTTAGCGTCTTCCGGACGGATGGTATTCACTTTATGGAAAAGCTTCACCCTGCTCATCTGGTTATCGAAAACATAAACGGTATCGATCGCTGTTTCCTGTCCGAAAAGAAAACAACCGTAAGACGAAAAAAGCAGTACCAGCGATTTTTTTATATCCATTCCTTTTTTGCCTTTCCTCCGAAAGCAATTGTTTTAAGATTAGATTCTGGCAGGTCTCCTGACTTTCGCTTTCTACACCTTCCCGTGGAAACAGTGGTTTGTCGTAGAAATTCTTTTATGCGATTTACAGTTGCGGGGACAGTTCGGGGTTTTCACCCGATTCCCTTTTCATTCCAAATGATTGGAAACCAAAATTTTTGCAAAGATAAGCTTATTCGGTAGAAAACCAAATCCCAAATTGCAATAAGAAAAAAGGGGTGATATCAGCACTACAAAATTTGT
>JAKOOG010000046.1 GCA_022701545.1 Weeksellaceae bacterium
CTCTTGCATCTTTGGTATGCGCCAGGAACATCAGCTTCCATTTGGTGAGGGCTTCCGGAGAAGTGAACTCAAAGCTGACGTTGCCTTCGGAATCGGTCCTCAGATCCGGATAGAAGAACGCGGTTTCGTTGAGGTTCTGGCGGACCGGAATTTTTTCTATGGAATCTTCTGTATCTAATGCTCTGTCATCAGCCACTACTTCCGAAGCGGTTACCGCAACTTCCTTTTTAGTTCTATAACCCGCTACTACAACTTCTTCAATGTTTTTACTTACTGCGCTGTCTGCCATCGGTGCAGGACTTGCAACACCACGGATTTTTATTCCAGCGGCTCCCTGTAGCATGGTCAAACCATTTCTGTCGAACCAGTTAAATTGAGGGACCTCGACAAAATTTCCATCAAAGAATTTTATTCTGTTCTGATAATATTTTGTTGAAAGGTTTTCCCTGACATCGTATTGTGTTATTAATGAGTAAGGACTGTACAATTTTTCCCAGGTAAAATTATTGACGGCAAACTGGTCCAGTGACTGATCATACATACTGGCCAGAACCTCAGCATTGATTTTTTCTTTATCATTTCCTGAAACTTTCACCGACCATTTCTCTTTCACACCAGGTTCAAGCTTGTCTCTGAATGTGGTGGTCTCAATTTTCAACGGCTGTTCGGAATCTTTAATTTTTAAATTTACCGTTGCCGTCTGTACATCATTATATGCAACGATCTGGAATTGAATATTTACTGCAGACGCTGCTTTATCTTTAGGAATATCAACCGTATATTCCAGCTTGCCATTTTTCATATTCTGCATGTCGTAAACGCTTTTTCCGGAGCCATCCTGTATAAAAACATTAACAAGAGCGTTCGGAACTGCAGAATATACATAGATTTTGGCTTTCTCACCTCTTGAAAATTCTGTTTTTGGCTGTAAAGCGGTAAGGAATGTTTTCTGATTGGCCTTCAGGCTGTTTTTATCCCAAACACTGAAGTATTGAGAAGTTCTGATGGTATCTTTTCCTTCGATATTATACAGTTCAAGCTGATAATCTCCTGCATCCAGTTTTCCCAGATCCAGTGATTCTTCGTTTCGCTGTACATCATTTAATATCACAGAAGAAATTTTCCAGTTTTTTATGTCATCCTTTTTATCAAAGAAATCATGAGGAAATTTTCTGATGAATTCTCCTTTTGAATATAGCGGAAGGTTCTGTACCGCCTCTTTAAAATTACTCCTGAAAATCCTGTCCGGAGCCTGCAGCTTTGAGAGTTTTACCCGATACGTCTTTTTTAAATTCTGTTCGTTGTAATTTTTCGTTTCAACTTTCAGCTTGACATTTTCGTCGGAAAAAACATCCTTTATTTCATCTGCTTTGATGTAATGGGATACTGAAGCGACTTTCAGCTGTGTCTCTGCAGATTGCGTCTCACCGTTGATGTCCGTAACGGAGGCATTGATTGCGTAATTATCGATCTGGATACCCGTAAGCTGTTCATCTTCTTTAAGTTCAATGCGGATGATAAATTCCCCTTTTTCATTGGTATCAGTTTCTCCCAGGATCGAATTTTCATTGTCGTTACCCTGCGGATACCAACCGAAATACCTCCAGCGAATATTTTGTTTTTTAATTTCATAATTCACTTTCGTATTATTTAAGGCAATTCCCGAAAAGGTAGTTGCCTTACCTTTCAGCTCAATGGTCTGGCCATATTTATACTCTTCTTTTACGGGCTCGAAATTTACTTCAAACTTCGGCCTTTTATATTCTTCTACACTGAATTCTTTGAAAACAGGTATTTCCCCGTCTGTATTCAGATAAAACCGGCCATTAAGATTGCCTTTGGGAAGTACAAAACTTCCATGATAAGACCCGAACTCACCAGTCGTAAAGTTTTGTGAAGATACTTCTTTACCATTAGCATCGCCTAAGGTAATTTTTTGCTTCAGTCCCGAATGTACAGATTCTATGTCTTTATCGATTTTTGTGTTGATTACTTTAAAATAAACCGTCTGCCCCGGTCTGTAAATGGCTCGATCCGTAAAAATCTGAGTTTTGGTACGATTCTCATTATTCGTAATGACATCATCAGCATAATTATTTCCATACACCTGTATCATCTGGAAATCATTTGTTTTCGGCTGCTGGATCAGGAATATTCTGTAGTATATCTTATCGGATGAAGAAGGAAACCTGAAAATTCCCTGTTGATCTGTTGTACCCGTAGTTTTGAGGATACCGGAATTTCCCGAAAATTCATAAAACACAAGATTTTCATTAGCTTTAGGATTCCCGTTTTCACTATTGACTAATTTCAGTTGGTTTGCCGAAAAATTTTCTTCAACTTTATTTTTATAAATGATCTTATGATCAGAGACTAAGAAATAAAAATTTTGGTTTTTGTCATTCGTTCCGTCACCGATTACATATTCGGCTACATATATGCCCGAAGGAAGCGGTTGTATTTCAAGGGATGTTACGTGCTGCTGATAATCTTTGGAATCCGGAATCTGATACGTTTCTTTTCTGACCAGTTCTTTTTTCACCTTTCCAAACATTTCGGCATAAGGATTTCTTGAATACTGAATGAAAGAGGCAAAATCTTCATTTACTTTGTAAATATTCAGAGAAAAATTGCTGAGGTTTTTATATTCCGAAACAAAATGGATGGGTTTATTGCTCTGAGTCTGCTGTTCATATTTAATGTTTAAAACAGTCTGCGTAATCTGTTGTTCTTTATTTTTAATATTTTCTATAAAAGGCGATTTCGGATACTGAGATTTTGCTTTTGCAGCAAGTTCAAGTGCTTCTTTCTCCTTCTTTTCAGCCAGCAATTCATTCATGATATCATGCATGATGAGTACTTTATAGTCACCCTGAGTATCAGAATTCAAAAGTCCGTAAAGTTGCTGAAGCTTATCTTTGCAGTCGTTATAACTACAGTTTCTCTGCAGTTTCTGATGCATGAAATACAGCCTGGAGTTTCCACTATTCTGTGCAATTAATTCATTGAAAACCTCATCGATCTGTTTACGGTTTCCGGCCAACTCATCTCTAGTAAAAAGACCGCTATCCGATAAGAAATCAACTTTTTTAATGGCATACCAGTCTGCCAGCGTTGGAAAAAAGGAGATTGATTGTGTATTGACAAACAGCGACTGATAAGGTAACAGTGCTATCCTCTTCATTTCAGCTTTTTGTTGATCAAGTTCTTTAAAATTTTTGCTGATGTAGTTCTTAAAATCCAGCCTGCTCCAGGTTTCAATCTGCGTAAGATCCTGAGAATTTATATTGGTCCTGCCATTGATCTTCCAGCTGTTACGGGCATAATAATCCATAATAAAACCACTGGTCAAAACTTTATAAATGATTTTTTCCTCACCTTTCAATTTTTTTTCAACACTTGTTATTTTATTAAAGAAGTTTGAAGCAGCATTATTCTGTTCATCATCTCTGGTTTGGTTCACAACCGTAAATTCCGATTTTAAGGAGCGGATGAGCTGAAGGGTATTATTATCTTTCATGGCTTGATTTTGAATATCCAGAATGATGGGAAGATTAGATTTAACAGTTCCTGTTTTGCTGTTTTCTTCAATTTTTTTCCACTGCTCGTTGTAGTATTTCTGGGCAAATGCACCTGAGCAAGTCAGCAGCAGAAGCAAAAGCACAAAAATCTTGGAAAATGTTTTCATATATGTTATTTTTGATAAATGAATTCTCTAAAAGTACTGAAAAAATCCGTTATCGACAGTCAGCTTTACGTCTCCTTAACGGGAACTCTTTTTTCAGTATTTTTTATGCTGGAGCAAAATACATTCCGATACCCAACGGTGTTCTTTATTTTCATTACCTATTTCAGCGGATATCTGTATACAAAATACCAGAAAACGCGTCATTTTTCTAAAATCCTGATTTTAAATATTGTAGCAGGGATCATCTGTGCCCTTTTAATTATTAACAACCATAATGAAATCCGGCTGATGAAATGGTTTATCATTGTCGTTCTCGGATTGCTGTACAACAGTTTTTTCCTGGACAATTATATCCGGAAAATCCCTCTGTTAAAAGTATTTTATGTAGGGCTGGTCTGGGCCCTTATGAACTGCTGGCTAACCCTTCCGGAATTTGATATCCCGATTTTTCTAATCAGCTTTTTTTATATTACCGCTCTGGTGCTGCCTTTTGATATCCGGGATATGAATGTGGATACGGTAAAGACGTTTCCCACGATCATCGGTGTGCAGAATACCAAATATCTGGCTTATGTGCTGGTTTTCATCAGCAGCCTGCTTTCTGCTTTTTATCTTGACAAGCCTTACTCAACGGCTTTTTTTCTTTCAGGAATCGTTACCTATATCCTGATCTTTTTTTCGGAAAATGAGCGCAGTGATGCTTATTTTTCATTCGGTGTGGAAACCTGTTCGGCACTTCCTTTTTTATTTTCAGTAATAATGAAGTATTTTTGACAAATGATTATCAAGAAACTTTCCCTGTACAATTTTAAGAACCATTCTGAAAAGAAGTTTGAACTTTCCCCGCAGATCAATTGTTTTATAGGAAACAACGGGGTCGGGAAAACCAATATCCTGGATGCGCTTCATTATCTTTCGGTAGGAAAAAGTTTCCTTGGAAACACGGATACGAACAACATCAAAAGCGAAGAGGATTTTTTTACCATCGAAGCAGAAATCGGTAATGAGGACAACGAAGACATCATCAGAATTTCGCAGCCGAAAGAAACAAAAAAAATAATCAAAAAAAACGACAAAAGCTACGACCGGCTGGCCGACCATATCGGATACCTGCCCAGCGTGATGATCTCCCCTTACGATTCCAACCTGATTTCCGATTCCGGGGAAAGCCGGCGGAAATTCCTGGATTCGATGATTTCGCAGACGGATTCCGAATACCTGTTCAACCTTATCCAGTATCAGAAGACCGTTCAGCAGCGCAATGCCTTATTAAAGTATTTTGCCAAAAACAGGACATGGGACAAAGAATCTCTGGAAATCTATGATGATCCCATCATCCGGTTCGGAACAAAAATCTTTACAAAAAGAAAGGATTTTGTTGAGCAGCTGAACCCGATCGTCAAAAATTTCTACCGTATTATATCCGGCGGAAAAGAAACCGTTTCGGTACTTTATGAATCTCACCTTCTTGAGGATTCTTTTGAAAACCTGCTGAAAGAAAGCCTGGAAAGAGACCGGATGCTGACCTACACTTCGAAAGGCATTCATAAGGATGACCTGCTTTTTGAGATGGATGATGTTTTAATAAAGAAAATCGGTTCGCAGGGTCAGCAGAAATCATTTTTAATATCACTGAAACTGGCACAGATGAACCTGATCAAGGAACTGACTCATAAAACGCCGATCCTTTTGCTGGATGACATTTTCGATAAACTCGACGACAGCCGTGTTTCCCAGCTGATCGAACTGGTAAACCAGGAAAGCTTCGGCCAGATCTTCATCACCGATACCCACCGCGAGCGTACGGAAAATGTAGTGAAAAAGATTAATGAGGAAAGTATTATTTTTGAGATTTAAAATGAAAAAGAAGAAAAAACGCGAATTCCAGTCGTCGGAGCTGGTACGGTCTTTTGCGAAGATTTACGGTTTTGAAAATAAGCTTCTGGCTTTTGAGATTAAGGATTTTCTGGAAGACTATCTGGACGAAAGCCTTTTCAGGGAGATCGAAAGCGTGAATATTGAAAAGAAATGCGTCATCATCAAAATCAATTCTCCTTTATTGAAGCATGATTTCCAGATGCGGAAAAGTTTTTTTCTGAAAAAGTTCCAGGATAAATTCGGAGGAAATGACTTTAATGATCTTCAGATTTTGTAAAGATTTAAACTCCTTAAAATTTAATTCCAACGATAGAGAAAAATATTTATATTTGATCTGTTCACTAAACAAATCAAATCAACATGAAAAAATTACTTTCTACCAAGAAATTAACCCGAAAAAATCTGAAAGAAATTACCGGAGGCGGTGCTACCGGATCAATCTGCTGTGTCAAATACTGCGGAAGCGATGAATGTGCGATCTGGACCGAGCCAAAAGTACAATGCCCTCTGGTACCGGATTGTGTATAATTAACAAGTCAGGGCTACAGCAATGTAGCCTTTTTACATTTAATGATCTTCAGATTTTGTAGCTACCGTACTGCTCATCAGCTCATCCGTTTTCTGGTCCAGCCTGGATGTCAGCGGAAGGAAAAACTTCAGCGGATGCTTAATAAAATACCGGAAAATCCCTTTATAAATTTCACTCACCTGTCCCAAATTCATTTTCCGGGATCGGAAAGCCAGAAACATGGATAAACTGAAGCTGACCAGAAAGTTGAAAAACCCGATCAGGAAAACCGTGATCAGTGAAATGCAGAACGTATAGGAATTAATGGAAAAGTCCTTCCCATAAAGTCCCAATGCAAAATTTCCTGCCGCGAAAGTAATGTGGCGGATATCCAGATCCAGTCCCAGGAACAAACCTATCGGAGCCGTGGCGCCCAGAAAAACCCCGAACCAGAAATTAGACACGATGCCGGGCCAGTTTTTAGCATAATATTTTGAGAGGTTTTTGGCAAATTTGTTTCCGAATAACCTTCGGATCGACAGGTTTTTTGAAATCCGCTCCGGGATCTGGTAGAACACCGAGTTGTTTCCGATATTTCCTGAGATGATGCCCGAAATAAAAAGATAAAATCCGGCAATGCAGGCATGAAGAATGGCTTTTGACCTGAAAGGATCGAGATCTTTCAGCAATTTATCAGATCTGTCTACCGCAAGATTCTGCGAGAAAAAGACATCCAGCCCGTAAATAATCAGCAAGGCCACCGGAAAAGACAACAGAACATTCCCCACGAAAGCGATAAACTGACTTCGGAACAGCTTTGAAACGAGATGTGCGAATTCTGTGCTGCTGCTTTTGATATTCCCTTCTTCCGACAGTACTTTGGTCATGGTAGCGGCCGTCATGGCCGGCTGTTTGGTGGCCAGTGTAAAGCTCATCAGATAGATCATTACAAAGCCCATCGCGTAATTCATCGAATAGAGGAAGGCGTGGGAAAAATCGCTCCCCGGAATATATCCGTACAGCATTTTGAGCACACATAAAGCCCCGACGATAATTCCGCCCCCGCTGGCTTTGTAAAACATCTGCATGTATTCTTTCCGGGTGGACGTAATGTAATGCGTACCGGTTTCTGCCGTATGGTTGGTGATAAGATGGGAAATCAGCCGCGTGCTGTCGTTAATAAGGTCCGAAATGTTATTCTTGTGAGATTTGTATCTTAAAACATTAAAGACAAGCAATTTGGAATTAATAAGAATATCTTCTTCCTTATCGATAACGAGCAGCTGCACGATCTCGTAAATCCTTTGGATCTGCTGGCGGATTTTAATCAACGACTGGTTGATTTTCCCGGAAATTCCGTACTTGGCAGAATTTTTAAAGGAAATATTAACGAATTCCAGGCACTGGCCAATATAAATTTTGATCTGCTTGTACCGGCTGTCCCTGGAGTGCAGCTGAAGGTCAGGATTTTTTTCCAGTTCTTCAGCAAGCCCTTCCAGCTCATTCTGTAAAGCAAGAAAAGGATTATCAAAGTTTTTGTATTGCGGGGCCATCCTTACGACCTCAACTTCCATTGCCGATCCCGTAACACGCCAGGAAAGAATGTTCATGGAGAACAGCATTTCCTTTTTCACCTCCGGTTTTGTGATAAAATCATCGATTCCGAGCAGGCTGAAGAGTTCGCTGATTTCTTCTTCCGGCAGATTGTGGAAGTATTTAAGATCGCTGCGGGGCCTTACACTTACATTGTCGATCATGTACCATACCGTATTTTCGTTTACGATAGGCGGAAGTATTTTATTTAGGATCCTTTTTTTTAATTCAGGAATAAACGCATTCTCAGACAGGATGTTGGCTTCTGTCAGCGAAAGATTAAAAGGCTTTGCATCGAAAATATGATGCAGGTAATATTTAAAATGTCCCGTGATGTCCGGATGATTTTTCAAAAAGCTGAGCGCGTTTTTAAAATCAGCATTTTTTATCCCTTCGAGGAGTTCCGCAAGCGGATCCAAAGAAAGGGTTTCATTCTTAAAAGAAAAGTATTTTTTAAGAACGGATTCGAAATTTGTACCGGCGTTGAAGAATTTCATTGGTACAAAGATACTATTTCAAACTCACATTCCTCATTTGTCTCATAATCCAATTGTGCTTCTTCCGTAAATAGGCTGAAGGATTTTTGGGATCATATTTCTTCGGATTGGGCAGAACTGCTGCAATCCAGGCTGCTTCAGACGTCGAGAGATCTTTGGAAGATTTCCCGAAATAATACTGTGAGGCTGCTTCGATCCCGAAAACCCCCTGCCCCATTTCAATGGAATTCAGGTATCTTTCCAGGATAATATCTTTACTCCAGACTTTTTCGATGATAAATGTATAAACAGCTTCCAGCCCCTTCCTGATCCAGCTTCTGCCCTGCCAGAGAAAGATATTCTTTGCCGTCTGCTGCGAGATGGTACTTCCGCCTCTTATCTTTTTTCCTTTTTCATTATATTTCATCGCCTTTTCGATGGCTTTGTAATCGAATCCGTCATGGACGAAGAATTTCTGGTCTTCTGAAGCAATCACCGCCTTTTTTACATTGCTTCCCATTTCATCATAGGAAATATAATCCCGCTGCAATCTTCCGTATTCAAAAAGCCCTCCGATCTGGGTAAGGGTAATCGGCGGGTTAAAGAACCTTCCCCAAACGATAAATACAACATTCAGGATCAGGATGATGAATATAATCTGTTTAATTCTTTTCCACATAATTCTGGTAAAATGAAAAGCAAAAGTAAGCAAATAGTCTGATTATTTCAGCTCTTTCATATAAGTAAGCTGATAGCCGGGCAGTAATTCCGGATGAAAAATTTTAATATAATCTTTCAGGACCAAGTCTGAACGTACGACACCGCTCTCAAAAAAATCATTAGCCTGCCCATGTTCTCTTCCCGTGATCACATAAATTTTTCCTTTATTGAAAACATTCAGCTTGCCGTAAAAGGGATTCATCCCCAACATCTCTTTTCTGGATACATGGTTTCCTGCATTGATCCAGTACCGTACACCGCCGGATTTGGCAAAAACTTCCTCGAAACTCATTGTTACCGCTTTTTCGTCGGTATTGTTTTTTAAAATATATTCGGCATTGGCATCGGATATGAAATTTGCTGCCGATGTTTTCCCGCCCGGCAGATACCAGACATCACCATACATTTCATTGGCCAGAACGGTTGGTTTTTCTTTTGCTTTTTGAGCCAGCTGTTTCAGTTCAGCATAATTTTTTTCTACATTTCCACAAATACGTTCCGCCTCTTTGTCTTTTCCTAAAAGTTTTCCGAAGAGTTTAAGGTACCCCGTTTTTTGCAAAGGTTGCTGCTCCAGGTATTCATCCAGGAAAATCACCTGGATCCCGTTGTTCTTCAATAGCTGGTAGGTATTGTCGAAACTGGCGATATGATTGGTGAAAATCGCATCCGGCTTCAGAGAAATGATTTTTTCGACGTCGTATTTCTGTTCGCTTCCCACATTCTGGATTTTACCCTGTCTTAACAAATTCTGAAT
This sequence comes from Weeksellaceae bacterium, assembly GCA_022701545.1. Taxonomy (GTDB): domain Bacteria; phylum Bacteroidota; class Bacteroidia; order Flavobacteriales; family Weeksellaceae; genus Chryseobacterium. The sequence goes on from JAKOOG010000046.1 coordinate 9,618, forward strand.
TTTACCGGAATAAATATACTCCGGACTGGAAACCCCGACGATCCGATCTTCCGCATGCAGTTC
>JAKOOG010000062.1 GCA_022701545.1 Weeksellaceae bacterium
CAGAGTTAAGTAAAATTACTTTATCGGGTTTTATGAATTGTAAAATTGCCATATTATTGGGTTGAGCAAAAATTTGATTAAAAAATTATTTAGAGTAAAGTTCGACGATCAGCTGTTCCTTGATGTCCTCCGGAATCTGGATTCTTTCAGGAGCAGAAACGAAGGTACCTTCTTTCTTCTCATCGTTGAATTGTAACCACTCATAATTTGCTTTAGAAGCCAATGCATTGGTAACTACTTCAAGAGATTTGGATTTTTCTCTTACTGCAATTACGTCACCTGCTTTTACCAAATATGAAGGAATGTTCAGGATTTCCCCGTTCACCGTAATGTGTCTGTGAGAAACCAATTGTCTAGCAGCAGATCTGGTTTTAGCAAAACCTAATCTGTATACTACGTTATCCAATCTTGATTCGCAAAGCTGCAATAGAACTTCACCTGTTACACCTTTACTTCTGTGTGCTTTTTCGAATAGGTTAGCAAACTGTCTTTCTAAGATACCATACGTATATTTAGCTTTTTGTTTTTCAGCCAGCTGAACTGCGTATTCGGATTTCTTAGCACCTCTTCTTTTGTTAGGACCGTGTTGTCCTGGCGGTTGGTTTTTTCTTTTCTCGAAGTTTTTATCATCTCCGTAGATTGCAGCACCAAACTTTCTAGCAATCTTAGTTTTAGGTCCAATATATCTTGCCATAATGGGTAAATTCTAAAAATTAAACTCTTCTTCTTTTTGGTGGTCTGCATCCATTGTGCGGCATAGGAGTCACATCAACGATTTCGCTAACTTCGATACCTGAATTGTGGATCGATCTGATTGCAGATTCTCTACCTGCCCCCGGACCTTTAACGAACACCTTCACTCTTCTTAATCCAGCTTCGTGAGCTACAGCAGAGCAATTTTCAGCTGCCATTTGAGCAGCAAATGGAGTATTCTTTTTAGAACCTCTGAAACCCATTTTACCGGCAGAAGCCCAAGAGATAACCTCTCCGTTTTTATTTGTTAAAGAAATGATGATGTTATTGAAAGAAGCCTGAATATGCGCTTCACCAATAGCTTCAACCTTTACTTTTCTTTTTTTAACTACTTTAGTTTGTTTTGCCATAATTCCTAACGATTATTTACTAGCTTTTTTCTTGTTAGCAACAGTTTTTCTCTTTCCTTTTCGGGTTCTAGAGTTGTTTTTCGTTCTCTGGCCTCTTAAAGGTAATCCAAGTCTGTGACGTATTCCTCGTTGGCATCCTATGTCCATTAATCGCTTAATGTTCAATTGCACTTCAGATCTCAATTCTCCTTCTACTTTAATGTTTTCGGAGATGTAGGTTCTGATGGCAGCCAATTCATCGTCATTCCATTCGTTGACTTTCTTGTCTTCGCTGATACCGGCGGCTTTAAGGATTTCTGAAGAAGTACTTCTTCCGATTCCGTAGATGTAAGTTAAACCGATAACGCCTCTTTTGTTTTTTGGTAAATCAATACCTGAAATTCTCGCCATAATTTAATGTTAGCCTTGTCTTTGTTTAAATTTTGGGTTTTTCTTGTTGATTACGAACAGTACACCTTTTCTGCGTACGATCTTGCAATCAGCGCTTCTTTTTTTAATTGATGCTCTTACTTTCATTTTGTTTGATAGTATTTATTTTTTTAACAATAGCCAAACAGAACTGACGCTCCGTTTGGCATTGCTTTAATATCTGAATGTAATTCTCCCTTTGGATAAATCGTAAGGAGACATTTCCAATTTCACCTTATCACCAGGTAAAAGTTTAATGTAATGCATTCGCATTTTACCGGAAATATGAGCGATGAGTACATGCCCATTTTCAAGCTCTACACGGAACTGGGCGTTGGAAAGTGCTTCCGTAATAACGCCGTCTTGTTCAATATGTTTTTGTTTCGCCATAAATTAATATCCAGTCGTTCTTGATAATTTAGACTGCATTAACCCATCATAATGATGGTTCAGCAGATAAGTATTAATCTGTTGAACGGTATCTAAAATTACTCCAACCATAATCAATAGTGATGTTCCCCCGAAAAATAGGGCGAACGCATCTGTCTGAACAAAGGTCCCATGCACAATTGCTGGAAGGATTGCAAAGATAGACAAAAATATTGCACCTGGCAAGGTAATTTTTGATAAAATATCATCTAAATAATCAGCCGTTTCTTTTCCTGGTCTTACTTTAGGTACCAGACCTCCATTTCTCTTCAAATCATCAGCCATCTGGTTCACCGGAATCGTAATTGCAGTATAGAAAAACGAGAAGATAATAATTAAAAGCGCGAACAATACGTTGTACTGCCAGCTAAAAACATTCTTGAAACCTGCAAGAAAAGTATTGGATTCATCCACTTTGGTTAATAATCCCGGAACGAACATCAGTGCCTGTGCAAAGATGATCGGCATTACACCGGCAGCATTAACTTTCAATGGGATCCATTGTCTTGCTCCCTGCATGAGATTTCTGTTTACACCTCCTCTTGCCTGAGCTCTGCTTACATACTGGATCGGGATTTTTCGTACCGCAACGGATAATACCACTGCCAGAAGAACCACCAACATCCAGAAAATTACTTCAATAAGGATCATGATTGATCCCATTCCTCCTTTTCCGTTCTGCACGGCCATTTCCTGTACGAATGCTTCAGGCAGTCTTGAAAGGATCCCCACCATAATCAGGATAGAGATACCGTTCCCGATACCTTTGTCGGTGATTTTCTCACCCAACCACATTGCGAACACTGAACCGGCAACCAGAATAACGATACTCGGCAGCCAGAACATAATGGAATTCGGCTCTACATAGTAGGCAGACTGGAACTGAGCATAAGGTAAAAACAACTGAGTGATCGAGGTTAGATAAGAAGGTGCCTGTACAAGACAAACGCCGATCGTTAACCACCTGGTGATCTGGTTCAGGGTATTTCTACCGGACTCTCCATCTTTCTGAAGCTTCTGAAGATAAGGGATAGCCATCCCCATCAACTGAACAATAATAGAAGCAGAAATGTAAGGCATGATTCCTAACGCCATTACGGAAGCGTGGCTGAAAGCCCCTCCCGTAAACGACGAAAGCAAGCCAAGGAGACCTGCTCCTTGCTTGTTACCGCCTTGATTTTTATAATGCTCTAAGAGATCCCCTACTTCTGCAAGGTTAATTGCAGGTAAAGAGATATAAGATGCGAATCTATACACAAGAATAATCCCTAAAGTGAAGATAATTTTATCCCGTAATTCTTTAAGGCTCCAAATATTTTTGAGTGTTTGTATAAATTCTTTCATTAGTAATTATTATAAGGTAATTGCTTTTCCACCTGCTTTAGAGATCAACTCTTCTGCAGATTTAGTGAATTTGTCAGCAGAGATTGAAACCGCAGATTTCAATTCTCCTCTACCCATAATTTTCACTAATTCGTTTTTGGAAATTAAACCGTTCTCAATCATTACTTCTCTTGTGATATCTCCAGTGATGGATTTATTCTCAATTAAAGTCTGGATTGTATCAAGGTTGATTCCTCTAAACTCTTTTCTGTTTACGTTTTTGAATCCGAATTTAGGTAGTCTTCTCTGTAAAGGCATCTGACCTCCTTCAAAACCGATCTTCTGAGAATATCCGGCTCTTGCTTTCTGTCCTTTGTGTCCTTTTGTAGAAGTACCTCCTTTTCCAGTACCTTGTCCTCTACCGATTCTTTTTGAATTGAAAGTAGATCCTGCAGCTGGCTTTATGTTGTTTAAATTCATTTTAAAATTATTTTAAAAATTATTTTTGAACTTCAAGTAAGTGACTAACTGCAGCTATCATTCCTAAGATAGAAGGGGTAGCTTCGTGTTCTACAACTTGGTGAAGTTTCTTAAATCCTAATGCTTCAAGCGTTCTCTTTTGGGTTTTTGTTCTTCCAATAGCGCTTCTTACTTGCTTTACTTTGATTGTTGCCATTGTTTTGTATATTAACCGTTAAACACTTTACTTAGAGAAACTCCTCTCATTCTAGCGATTTCTTCAGGTCTTCTGATGTCCAATAACGCTTTGAAAGTAGCTTTCACCACGTTATGCGGGTTAGAAGATCCTTTGGATTTTGAAAGGATATCGTGTACACCGGCAGACTCCAATACCGCTCTTACCGCACCACCGGCGATAAGTCCTGTACCGTGAGAAGCAGGTCTCAAGAAGATATCAGCACCACCATATCTGGCAGAAGTCTGGTGAGGAATCGTGTGGTTCATTACAGGAACTTTCACTAAGTTTTTCTTAGCATCTTCTACCGCCTTAGCAATAGCAGAAGCAACTTCCTTAGATTTTCCCAAACCGAAACCGATAGTTCCCGCTTCGTCTCCTACAACAACAATTGCAGAAAATCCGAAAGCTCTACCTCCTTTGGTTACTTTTGTTACTCTGTTAACAGCTACGAGACGATCTTTAAGTTCTAATCCTCCCGGTTTTACTCTTTCTATATTATCTAGTCCTAACATAT
>JAKOOG010000079.1 GCA_022701545.1 Weeksellaceae bacterium
TCATTGCTAAGAAAGGTCAGCCAGAACTTCAGGATGCTTCAAACTTTACAAGATATTTTAAAGGACTTAGAATTTCTGTAGATGAACAGGACGGATATTTATTCCAGTTCTCTCCAAATGATATGGAGCTGATCATGTATTATAAATATGATAATACCACAAGTGGCACTACGACGAGAACGCAGACATCCTATTCTTTTGCATTAGGTTCTGCAAATACCCATATTGGACAATACCAGTATAACAGATCCGGTTCTGCATTAGGAAGTTCGACAATAGGAGATCGGAACAACGGAGATCCGAAGCTGTTCCTTCAGGGAATGGGTGGACCGTCAATGGGAGTTTCTATTCCGGCGGCAACCATTACCGAGCTCAAAAAATTGGTTGACAGTAAAGCAGGAATCATCAGTGCCAAAATAAGAATTTATACTGATCCGTCATGGAACAATAAAAATTATGCGAAGCCTACAGAATTTACTTTACTACGTAAATATACAGATGCTGCAAGTAATGATCCGTCAAAAGTCAGAAGCAGTTTCACCAATGACCTTCTAAAATTGGCGGGAATTCCGGGATATACTTTCTATAAGGCTTATGATTTGGATAAAAATCCGGCGTACTATGATTTTATCGTAACCCAGTCGATCAAAGAAATCGTTGAGCCTGCCAGTAAGCTGACCACCGATAAAACAGAAACTAAATATTTCAAAATAGATTTGGGATCTTTCCAGACAAATTCAGCCGGAACCGGTTTGGCAGGACAAAAATTCACCACCACTCCTTATAATACCAGCCGAGCGGTATTTGTAGGTACAGACGCTGGTAATGTAAACAGAGTACAGTTAAAAGTTATTTACGGTACAAAATAAATTTAAAAAACACTTTAATATAATATGTGTGGAATTGTAGGATACACAGGTTTTCAGGACGCTTACGATATCGTAATCAATGGTCTCAGAAGACTCGAGTACAGAGGATATGACAGTGCCGGAATTGTTCTGGAAAATATCAACAACAAACTGGAAGTTGAAAAAACCAAAGGAAAAGTAGATGACCTGGTAGAAATCTCAGGACAATTAAAAGGAACTGCGAAAATAGGAATGGGGCATACCCGCTGGGCCACTCACGGGGTTCCGAGCGACAGGAATTCTCATCCGCATTTATCAAATAACGGAAAAATTGCCATCATTCATAACGGGATCATTGAGAACTATGATACCATTAAAACCATGCTTACGGAAAATGGGTTTAGTTTTAAATCCGAAACCGATACTGAAGTTTTAGTCAATCTGATCCAGTATTTTATGGATCTGAATGTGGAAATGGATTTTCCTACAGCGGTAAGATATGCACTGAATGAAGTATATGGCGCTTATGCCATTACGGTAATGCATGAAGATTATCCGGGTGTTCTGGTGGTAGGAAGATTAGGCTCTCCCCTGGCTATCGGAATTGGCGATAAAGAATATTTCATTGCTTCGGATGCTTCCCCTTTCGTAGAATTTACAAAAGAGGCCATTTATCTTGAGGAAGGGCATATGGCGACCATCTCTCTTGAAAATGGAGTAGACATCAGAACGATTAATGAAAACTCTAAAATTGAGCCGGAAATCCAAAAGCTTAAACTAAGTCTGGAACAGATTGAAAAAGGAGGTTATGAACATTTCATGCTAAAAGAAATTTTCGAACAGCCTAAATCTGTACAGGACACCATGCGAGGGCGGCTTCTGGTAGAAGAAGGGGTGATCAAGATGGCAGGAATCTGGGACCACATGGAGAAATTCAGGAATGCAAACCGGATTATCATTATTGCCTGCGGAACTTCCTGGCATGCCGGCCTTATTGGTGAATATCTGATCGAAGAATATGCAAGGATTCCGGTAGAGGTGGAATATGCTTCTGAATTCAGATACAGAAACCCGATTATTACCGATAAAGATGTAGTAATCGCCATTTCCCAGTCAGGAGAAACGGCTGATACCATGGCTGCATTAAAGCTGGCTAAGGAAAGAGGTGCATTCATCTATGGTATCTGTAATGTTGTGGATTCTTCAATTGCAAGAATTACAGATGCAGGATCTTACACACATGCCGGTCCTGAGATCGGGGTCGCTTCCACAAAAGCATTTACGGCACAGCTTACCATCCTTTCTCTGATTGCACTAAAATTAGGAAAGCATAACGGAAATTTAGGAAATGCCGATTTCATGAGCTTGATTGCAGAGCTGGACGCAATGCCCAAGAAAATTGAAGATGTGCTGAATTCTACCCATGATTTGGTGCAGGATATTGCAAAGGATTTTGTGCAGGCTACCAATTTCCTGTATCTTGGCAGAGGATACAATTATCCTGCAGCGCTGGAAGGTGCTTTAAAACTAAAAGAAATCTCTTATATACATGCTGAAGGATATCCGGCCGCTGAAATGAAGCACGGCCCGATTGCCTTAATCGATGAAAATATGCCGATCGTTATTATTGCTCCCAAAAAAGGGCATTATGACAAAATCGTGAGCAATGTTCAGGAAATTAAAGCACGAAAAGGAAAAGTGATTGCTGTGGTAAATAGAGGAGACGTTCAGGTAAGTACAATGGCAGACTATGTCATTGAAATTCCTGAGACTTCAGAATGTTTCTCACCGATTGTCGCATCTGTACCTCTACAGCTATTGGCATACTATATTGCGGTATACCGTGGCGCAAATGTGGACCAGCCGAGAAACCTTGCAAAATCGGTAACGGTAGAATAAAAATTAGGGGTAAATAAAATAAATTTAGATTTATTCCGTTATTTCAAAAAAAATCTTAAAAGTTTCTTAAAAAAATTATATATTTACGGCTTAATTATAAAAATTAACATGAAAAGGATATTTCTTTTATTATTGTCTGCGTCGGTAGCATCGGTATCTTGTTCAGGTGGGGGA
>JAKOOG010000084.1 GCA_022701545.1 Weeksellaceae bacterium
GAAGTACGGCATTCCTATACCTATTATACGGATGATCCCGACGGCTTTTTCAATAAAATTGAATGGGTCGATGTGGATTTTGATGATATTCATTCTTTGCAGGACGCTTTGAAAGGCGTAGAAGAAGTGTACCATTGTGCAGCAAAAGTAAGCTTTCATCCCAAAGATGAAAAAGAAATGTACCATACGAATATCAAAGGTACGGAAAACCTGCTGTATGCCTGTGAAGGGTCTGGCGTTAAAAAATTTCTTCATGTAAGTTCAATTGCAGTACTTGATAATTTTAATGACAAAGGGGAACTGGATGAAGAATCCGATTTTAACCCTAAGTTGGAACATTCGGCATATGCTTTATCCAAACATCTTTCGGAAATGGAAGCGTGGAGGGCTTCTGCGGAAGGGATGAACGTTGTTATCATCAATCCCGGGATGATTATCGGCAGCGGCAACTGGGGAAACAGCAGCGGCGATATTTTCCCGACTTTCGAGAAGAACCGTTTTACGTTTTCGGGCGGATCAAATTATGTGGATGTAAGGGATGCAGCCAAAATCTCCGTAGAACTGATGGAGAACAACCTATTTGGCGAACGTTTTATCATTGTCGCCGAGGGCCGCAGATATTCCGAGCTGGCCCGGCAGATCAGATCAAAATTAGGATTGAAAGACGCTAAAATTTTGTCTGACTTCCAGCTGAGTGCCGGAAGATGGGCCAACATCCTCTTGGGCTGGTTTATCCCCAAGCTCAGAATGATTACCAAAACCAATATTGAAGCTATTTCCACCCTTCATCAGATCTCCAACCAAAAAATAAAAGAAAAACTTGATTATCATTTTATTCCTGTTTCGGAAAGTATTGATTTTCATTTGAACAATTATATGAACGATAAAAAGATGAAGCCATGAATCTTGCAGAGGCGATTATCCTAAAAAATACAGAAAAGCATCCTCTGAAAGCAGCGATCGGTTTTAAAAAGAAGGACGCAGGCTGGAAAGAGCTGAGCTGGAACAAGTTCGGTGAAATTATTTTTAAAACAGCCAATGCCCTGAAAAATGCAGGTATTGGAGAAAATGATAAAATCGCCATCTATTCGGACAATTCTTCCGAATGGATGATCTTCGATCTGGCAGCCATGGCAGTCGGTGCCGTTAGTGTTCCTATTTATTCCACCAATAATGCGGAGCAGGCAGAATACATCATTAACGATTCAGAAGCAAAAATTATTCTGGTAGGAGACCAGGCGCAGTATGATGCTGCCCTTCAGATCCTGCAGAAAGAAGACAACAGCCTGGAAACAATTGTTGTTTCTAAAAAAGCAGTCTGGATCAAAAAAGAATTCAGCAGTTTTTATCTCGAAGACTTTATCGCCAAAGCATCCCCGCAGTTTGAATGCTGCAAAAAAGAATACGGTGATGTCGCAACAATCATCTACACCTCAGGAACCACAGGAACACCGAAAGGGGTGATGCTTACCCACGGAAATTTCATTAAGGCACTCGATGCACATTTTGAATTTTTTAAGTTTAAAAATTTTGAAGAAGAGCTTTCGCTGGCGTTTTTACCTTTAACCCACGTTTTTGAGAGAAGCTGGAGCTTATTGTGCCTGTATGGCGGAGCAAGGGTCTATTTCCTGGAAGATCCGAAGAACATTTCAAAAGCTTTGGAAGAAGTAAAACCTACCATGATGTGTGCCGTACCGAGGTTTTTCCAGAAAGTCTATGCCGGCGTCCTGGAAAAAGCAGAAGAAGGTTCCTCACTGAAGAAAAAGATCTTCGACTGGGCCCGGGTAGTCGGCTGGGAGACCGCAGAGTTAAGAAGAAACGGAAAAGCCGTTCCATTCGGGTTGAAAATAAAGGAAACCGTTGCGGATGCCTTGGTTTTCAGCAAGATCAAAGAGCGGATGGGCGGAAGGTTGTGGTTTCTGCCTTGTGGCGGAGCTTCTCTGTCACCGGAAGTCACGAAATTTTTCGAATCTGTCGGAATTCATGTGACCGTTGGTTACGGACTCACGGAAACTACGGCTACGCTTACCTTATTTCCATTGACTCATTTTGAACACGGAACGAGTGGCAGGCCGCTGCCTGGTGTAGAACTCAGAATCGGTGAACATGATGAAATCCAGGTACGCGGAAACGGCATCATGAAGGGATATTACAACAGGCCTGAAGAAACCCAGAAGGTATTTACCGAAGACGGCTGGTTTAAAACCGGGGATGCCGGGAAAATCGATGACAAAGGAAACCTGATCATTACCGACCGCCTGAAAGACCTGATGAAAACCTCCAACGGAAAATACATTGCCCCGCAGCCGGTAGAAAACCTTTTAACCAACAACAATTTCATTCAGCAGATCGTTCTGATTGCAGAAGGAAGGCAGTTTGTTTCCGCGCTCATCGTCCCCAATTTTGAATTTTTAAAGGATTATCTGAAGAAAAGCAACATTCCGTTTACCAGCTGGGAAGAAATCGTGAAGAATGAAAAGGTAAACGATTTTTATAAAGAGAAAATCAAAGAACTTCAACACGATTTATCCGATTACGAAAAGGTAAAGCGGTTTACTTTGATGCCTGCTGAATTTGATATCAGTACCGGTGAGATTACACCTACTTTAAAGGTGAAAAGGGGCGTGGTTCTGAAGAAGTATGCGGATCTTATTGAGGAGATGTATTAGACAGAGGCTGAGTTTGAGGTTAAAGGCAAAGGCCTGAAAAGTAATTGATAATCATTCGGGTTATATCCCGGTAAAAAATATTCCATCACGATGATGACAACACAGGAATTTTTAGGAAAAAAAGAATTTACACTACATAATCAGACGGTTTCGGAAAGTTGCCCGTCGAATATTGCCCTGATCAAATATTGGGGAAAATACGAAAACCAGATCCCGGCAAACCCAAGCATCAGCTATACCCTGAACCATTGTAAAACCAATACCACCATAGAGTTTCTGGCGAACGAACCTTTTTCCGTCCAGACTTTTTTAGCCGGAAATGAGGAAGTAAAGTTTGCCGGAAAAATAGAGAAGTATTTCAGGAATATTGAACAGTACCTTCCCTGGGTTTTACACGGGAAATACATCATTAAGACAGAAAATACCTTTCCGCACAGTTCGGGAATAGCCAGTTCGGCCTCCGGTTTCGGGGCGATCGCGAAATGTCTGATGAACCTGGATGAAACGTTTTCAGGTAAAACCTCCGACGAGGAATCATTGAAAAAAGCATCTTTCCTGGCAAGGCTGGGAAGCGGAAGTGCGTGCAGGAGCTTATATAACGGACTTGTGGTTTGGGGTGCTTCTCAGGTAAAGGGCAGTTCCGACCTTTTTGCCGTTCCTTATCCTGAAGAAGAAATCCATGAGGTTTTTAAGAATTTCAATGATTGGGTTTTATTGATTCATGAAGGACAGAAAAGCGTTTCTTCTACTGTGGGCCATGGGTTGATGAATACCAATCCGTATGCAGACCGCAGGTTTCAGGAAGCCCGGGAAAATTTCGGGCCGATGAAGGAGATCCTGGCCTCAGGAGATATGGAACAATTCATTAAACTGGTCGAGCACGAAGCATTAACGCTCCATGCCATGATGATGATGAGTGATCCCGCCTTTATCCTGATGAAAACAGGAACCCTGGCCGTCATCAATAAAATCTGGGATTTCAGAAAAGAAACCGGGTTGCCTTTGTTCTTTACGCTGGATGCGGGGGCCAACGTCCACCTTTTATTCCCGGACAACGGATCTGAAGAAACCATTAAATCCTTTATCGAAACCGAACTGCTGCAGCATACCCAAAACAATGGCGTGGTAAAGGATGTGATGCAATTTTAGATTTTAAAGAACATCATAAAAAAGATACAGCCTTCCCCAACATCGGGAGGGCTTTTTTGATTTCTGAAAGAGCATTGACGCGGATTCTTTAATACTATATTAACATGAATTCGAAGTAGAACCTTTATTATAAGGCTGGAAGAGATGCCGGATGCTGGAAGTCCCTTATGACAATCAAAAGTATCGATTATAAAAATGAATCATTTGCCACTTTAAGAGAGAGACTTTGTTCAAATCCTGATTCAGGAATCTGACTTTTATTTTTCTTATAAACAACTGAATATAAATTAAATATAGTCGAATTCCCGTTATCTTAAGATTCCTGCGGAAATAGAAGATTCAATGCAGGTAATGACAAACAAAATGCTGAATAATAACAGAGAAAGACTAATATAAGATGCCGAATATATTTACTGAAGTACTTATTAATCAACCTTCACCCTTCAGTTACCACAGCATCCCTTTCTCCTTCTTCTTTCTTACCTTCTTCAATCATTTCTTCGGCTTCGGCCTTTTCTTCCTCAGTGGCATAATCGATTTTCTCTTCCTGCTTCTTTTCCTGTTCGTGGTCAATGAAAAATTCACAAAACACCGGAAGGTGGTCTGAACCGAAATTTTCAAGGGTTTTGAGATCTTCGATAAAGATTTCCTCGCTGTGGAACATCAGGTCGATCGGAAACCGCAACAGTTTGTATTTTGCATGAAAGGTAGAGACAAAGGAACGGCCGATCCGCGGATCGATGAGGTGGCTTGTTTTCCTGAACAGGATGGATGATTTGGACCAGGCCACATTGTTAAAATCGCCGACAACAATCACCGGTTTTTCAATTTCGATCACCCTTTTGGCCGTGCTCAGCAGATCGCCATCCCTTTCTTTGGAAGTTTCCTCTTCAGTCGGGCTCGGTGGTGGCGGATGAACGCCGAAGAACACAAACGAAAATCCGTCTTCGGTTTTCAGGTGGGCCTCTATACTCGGGATATCATCGGCCACGAAATAATGCGTCCGCGATTCTTCTATTTTTAATTTGGAATAGAAATGCATGCCGTACGTATTTTCCAGGGTCACTTTATGCTGGTAGGGATAGTCCTTTTCCAGTTTGCGCAAGGCTTCTTCCCAATCTCCGTTGCTTTCCATGGTGAGGAAGATTTCCGGCTGGTACCGTTCGATCAGCTGGATAAAACGGTTGTATTCTGTATTAAACTGGTACACATTGGCGGAAATAAAATGCAGCTTTCCGGAAGACTGAAATTTCCGGGTATATTTTTTTACCGGATATAGCGGGGTATATTTTATTAAAATAACGCTGTGGTGGATAAAAATAAGCAGCAAAAGGCCCTGGCAATACCATAAATATTCGGAATGGGGAAGCAGGAAACCCAGGATCATCGTGAAAAGTGTAAAAAATGTAATCTGGATTTTACCAAATTCAGGGGTACGGAAGATCCAGTGGGAATGCTGAATTTTAGGGAGTAAAGTCAGAACCAGTAATAGTCCGGTCAGAATCAGGTAGGCTGTCCACATAGTTGCAAATAATCCTATAAATTTAATTTATTTTTTACTATTTCTCAAATGATTTTTTCAAAGTGTGGTTGGCATTATAAATCGTCCGGCATCTTCGTTAGCATTTTATGCTGTTGCGGTTAAACCAAAAGGGGGAGAAAACAGACGCATGAAGCTGCAGGTCTTATAAAATTTATTATTTTAGTACCTGTTAATTTAGAAAGTATGGTGGTACCACACTGATACCGGAAAAAGATAAATGAATGTAAGCCCTGGAAAATTCAGCACCCTCGTGATCCGCGAAGTGGACATTGATAAAAACCTGGATCTTGATAAGGCAGAAAAAAGGCTCAGGAAATTTATCAGGGTATCATCATTAATAGATTCAAAATTTTTTAGCATGAAAATCCATCATATCGCCATTATCTGTTCAGACTACGAAGTCTCAAAAAGTTTTTATACCGAAATTGTAGGACTGAATATCATCCGTGAAGTATATCGGGAAGAAAGAAAATCGTATAAGCTTGATCTCGCCATCGGAAATCATTACGTGATCGAACTCTTTTCTTTTCCCGATCCTCCGCCCCGACCTTCACGGCCGGAAGCCTGCGGATTAAGGCATCTTGCGTTCTCAGTAGAAAGCGTTCAGGAAAAAAGAAAAGAATTGATGCAGAAAGGGCTGATCTGTGAAGACATCCGGACCGACGAATTCACCGGGAAAGCATTTTTCTTTACGCAGGATCCCGACAATCTGCCGTTAGAATTTTATGAAATATAAAAAATAAAGCAGTTCCAAGAATGAAAAAATGTGCAGTATTATTTGGTCTTGCCCTAATGAGTCCGCTGAATGCCCAGGATGTTCATGAACCTAGAAACCATCCCAAAGAATGGTCACAGCATTATGAGCCGTTCAGGATTGCCGGGAACCTGTATTATGTCGGAACTTACGATCTTGCTTCGTATCTTATCATAACGAATAAAGGAAATATCCTGATCAATACCGGTCTTGCCGATTCCCTTCCGATTATTAAAAGCAATATTAAAAAGCTGGGCTTTAAATATAGCGATATTAAAATCCTTTTGCTCAATCAGGCGCACTACGATCATTTGGGTGCAATGGCGGACATTAAAAAGGAAACCGGTGCAAAACTGTATGCAGATGGGGCAGATGCAGAAGTGCTGGAAAATGGAGGGAAATCGGATTATGAAATGGGGAAGTACGGAGTGACCTTTAAACCGGTAAATCCCGACTTTATTTTAAAGGATAAGCAGGTTATTACGTTGGGAAATACAAAGCTGATGATGCTTCATCACCCGGGCCATACCAAAGGCTCATGCAGTTACCTTCTTGAAACGAAAGACCAGAGCAGAAGTTACAAGGTGCTTATAGCCAATATGCCGAGCATTATTATTGACCGTAAGTTTTCTGAAGTTTCTACTTACCCCGATATTGCAAAAGATTACGATTATACGCTCCGGGAAATGAAAAAGCTGGATTTTGATGTCTGGGTGGCTGCCCACGCCGGTCAGTTCAGCCTTCATGAAAAGCATAATCCGAAAGACCCGTATAATCCGAAAGTCTTTATGGATAAAAAAGAATATCTTGACGAGCTGGATGAGCTTGAAAAAGAATACCTCGAAAAAAAATCAGAAGATCGGGCTAGTGGGCATAACCGGTGAAGAAACTGATCGCCATAATCGCCAGAACAATGGAGGAAATAACGACATAGATGTAATCCTTCTCCTTCAGGTAGCCGATTAAAGCAAAAATAATCCTCATCAAAGGCGTAAAGATCAGCAGCAGGATTCCCAGTTGGATGATGGCCATGCCTTCCCCTTTGCAGAGCGTATTCCAGAACTGGCTCCATACTTTCTCTGAAGAGCCGCCCATATCAAGAAGCTTGTATTTTTTCGGCATCTGAAAGCCTTCCATGAAAAGCTTTACAAAACCTATCAATGAAGTAAACACCGATAAAATAACGCCCAGCCGAAGGAGATTTCCTACCGAACGGTTAAGATCCGTGTCCGTAAAATTCTTTCTCATGAGAAATTGCTTCTTATTCCGTTATACATCATATAGATTGAAAGAATGGTAATCACAATGGCAAAAAAAGTTTTCAGTTTTTTGGTTTTCGAAACCATCAGGGTCTTGGATCCTATGAAACTTCCAACCACAACTCCTACCAGAACAGGTGCCACAATTACCGGGATAATTTCACCCCGCTGGAAATAAATCAGCGAACTGGCAACAGCCGTTACCCCGATCATGAAATTGCTGGTGGTTGTGGATACCTTAAACGGCAGTCTCATCATATTGTCCATGGCCAGCACTTTCAAAGCTCCGGAACCGATTCCCAGTAATCCGGACATGGCTCCCGCAAACATCATCATGAAAAATCCCGGAACGGTATTTCGTGCAGAATAGCTTTTCAACACTCCTTTGTCAGGAAAAGTCCCGTATAATTTCAGCTTTTCTTCCAGGCTTCCTTTGATAACGGGCTCCTGGTGATCCGGTTTTCCTTTTAAATTTAAAATAACGGTCAGCAACAGGATGCTGGCAAAGATAATCCCGATCGTATTCGGATTAAGCATTCCAGAAACCAAAGCCCCCACAATTGCTCCTGCAGTAGTAGCAATTTCCAGAAACATTCCGATTCTCATGTTGGTAAAACCTTCTTTCACGAAGGCAACGGCTGCACCGGAAGAAGTTCCGATCACGGAAATAAGAGAAGCGCCGATGGCATAATGCATTGGAACACCGAAGCCCAGCGTTAATAAGGGAATAATGATAACGCCTCCTCCCAAACCGGTCAGTGAACCCAAAAGTCCTGCCGAAATTGCTCCAAGGAAGAGAATGATGATTTCTGACATGGTACAAATATAAAACTATTGTAACAGTCTGCCAAACGTTTAAAAAAGATAAATTTGATGTATTTTTGCATAAACAAAATTTTTTATGAAACTATTTTATGTTATTCTGGGAGCCACGCCGCCCGGCAGAAATATAGAGCAGCACGATGTATTCTTTGGGATTGCCGAAAGCCTGAAAGATCTGGTAGAAGATATGAAAGCCTTCTGGAAAGAAGCCAAAGGGAAGATCCATATCGACTGTTATCAGGAGGTGAGGTTTGTAGACGGCTATGAAGTGCAGATTGTAGAAAGAGGATCGGAGACTTCCGGAGAACAGCTGTATTTCATTAATCTTGGAGGATATAAAAGAGGTCACTTTGAAGAATTCCATGAGCAGCATCTGGTGGTGGGGAATTCCATGAGTGATGCCGTAAAGAAGGCAAAGGCTACCGAGTTTTATAAAACCATGGGTTTCAAAGGGGCCACCAGCCATATCGATGAAAAACTGGGCGTGGACATCGATGATATTTTTCCGGTAAAGGAAATCCTGCCTTTAGACATGAAGCAGAAATATGCTATTTCCCTGGTAAAATCCGAAGCGGAAAATCAGGAGAATTTTGTAAGCCTCGGCTATTTAAAAATCGACAAAATCCAGTAAATAATAGGAACAGACGTTGCTTGCTCTATAGCACTCGGTTAAATTATAAAAGTTGATCTGAATAAGTATTTTTAAGTGCCGGTAATCAGCTATAATTGATACATGGATTTTGTTAAGTGACACGTCTTCGTGAACTTAAAAAAGCAGTGAACATTAAAAAAATCTCTGTGAACGCTGTGTTCAGAAGTAACGGATCAGAATAATGTTTTTATATATCAATATTTGAAATTTAAATCTAACAGAAATAAATATAAGTAAAAAATGAAAATTGGAATTTTAGGAGGCGGCCAGCTCGGAAGGATGCTGATCCAGGAAGCGTTGAAATACGACGATGAGTTTTATACCCTGGACCCGGCTTCCGATGCACCCTGCCACAATATCTCTTATTTCACCCAAGGCAGCTTCAACGATTACGAAACCGTTCTTGCTTTCGGAAAAAATAAAGATGTAGTGACCATTGAAATCGAACATGTGAATGCCGATGCGCTGGCCGAACTGGAAAATCAGGGCGTGAAAGTAGTGCCGAATTCCAATATCATTAAGACCATTCAGCAGAAAATCCTTCAGAAAAAGTTCTATAAAGCCCATGACATTCCGAGTCCTGCATTTGAAATAATGGACGGGAGTTCTGATGAGATCGGAATGCCTTTGCCTTTCGTGCAGAAGATGAATACCGGAGGATACGACGGAAAAGGCGTACAGGTGATCCGCACTGCTGAAGACCTGAAAAATCTGTGGATTGAAGATTCTGTTATTGAAAAGCTGGTGGATATCGATAAGGAACTTTCCGTTATTGTCGCCAGAAATGAAAACGGCGAAACCAGAACTTTCCCGGTAACGGAAATGGTGGCCGACCCAAAGCTGAACCTTCTGGATTTCAACATCTGCCCGGTTCTCCTTTCGGAAGAAACCGAAGAGCAGATCGATGCGATTACCGAAAAATTCTTACATGCCATCCAGTCGCCGGGACTTTTCGCCATCGAATTGTTTCTGGATAAAGAAGGCAAAGTATGGGTAAACGAAACGGCGCCGAGGCTTCATAATTCCGGGCACCAGAGCCAGGAAGGAAATGCCAACTCCCAGTTTGAACAGATGTACCGTGTGGTAAAGAACTTACCGCTGGCGGACACAGATGCCATCATTTACAGCGGTATGCTGAACCTGGTAGGGGCGGAAGGCTATTCCGGAAAGGTAATTTACGAGGGGATGGAAGACGTTTTAAAGCTGCCGGAAACCTATATCCACCTGTACGGGAAAACGGAAACCAAGCCCGGCAGGAAAATGGGCCACATCAATGTCCTTGCAGAATCCAGGGAAGAGCTGATGGAAAAACTTGTGATGGTAAAAGGCATGGTGAGAGTGATTGCGGAGTAATAACGTTAACAGAGCTTAGAGCTCTGTTAACTTTTAATAACATTGGTATTCCGCAAACCGGGGATACCCGTTTTCGTTATATTGATAACCATTTATCTCATAAAATTCATAGGGTGGTGCCGGATTGTTAGGAGAATTATTGGTGTAAATGGTAATTTTGCTATACTTTCTATAATTATTTTTCG
>JAKOOG010000007.1 GCA_022701545.1 Weeksellaceae bacterium
CCCGCCCCGATAATAAAATAATTTTGGTGGTTGGCGCTTTTCTTCTCGATCAAAATGCCGACAACTTTTTTGTTTTTGAGGATGATATCATTAGGCCATTTGATTTTCACCGGGTTTTCAGCCAGATTGGCAAGAAAATCGCTGATAAGAATTGCGGTATAATAATTGAACATGACATCCGAGACCCTAAATTTTTCAGCCTTTACGGCAAGCGTATAAGCCAAATTTTTTTCAGCCGTTGAAGACCAGGTGTTTCCATACTGTCCGCGACCTTTCGTCTGATTGAATGTATACACGGCAATAAAATCTGAATCTTCGTAAAGTAAAAACTTGGATATTTCGTCATTAGTAGAAGAACATTCGTTCAGGTAAAATAGTTGACTCATTTAAGAAAACTTTAAGACTTTCGGGGGTTAAAAGTAAGGCTAAAGTAAAAGAAAAACAATAAATTTGCAGATTATAGTATTTTTTAATGAATAAAACAGCAGAAAAACAGGCACTAATAGATAAAATTGTAGAGGCTATCCAGGATGTAAAAGGCGAAGATATCTTGATATTTGATCTTTCCAACATCGAAAACTCAGTGGCAGAAACGTTCATCATTTGCAGCGGAAACTCCAATACACAGGTTTCGGCCTTGGCAGGGAGTGTAGAAAAGAAAGTAAGAAACGATTTAAAAGACCGGCCTTGGCATGTAGAAGGTACCGAAAACTCCATGTGGGTATTGGTAGATTATGTTACGGTAGTCGTTCATATTTTCCAGAAAGAAGTCCGTGAGTATTATGATATCGAGGAACTTTGGGGGGATGCCGCCATCACAAAAATTGAAAATTAATATTAATTTTAAAAAGTATAAATGAATAATAAAGGATTTAACTGGTTTTTTCCGATCATGATTATAGCGCTTGTGCTGTTTTTTGTAGCCAATTCTTTTGGGGACAATAGTGCAAAGTCTATTGATGAGGATGGTTTCTTCAGGGAAATGCAGGCGGGAAAAGTTCAGAACATTATAATTTATAAAGACACCGAAAGAGCTGATGTATTCCTTACCAAGGCAGCAAAAACAGCAACGGTAAGTACAAAGGAAAACGATCCGCTTTCTGCCTTTTCAATGGCTCCGAAAGCAGATTATACCGTTAAATACGGAGACCTTCAGCTTTTCCTTCAGAAGTTTGATCAAGTAAAAGCGCAGAATCCGGCCATCAAAACATCGAAAGATTACGGCGTTGGTAAAAGCCCGTTAATGGATATATTGGTTCAGGCACTCATCTGGATTACAATCTTAGGGGTCTTTTATTTTATTCTTTTCAGAAAAATGGGAAGCGGCGGCGGTCCTGGCGGACAGATTTTCTCTATCGGGAAGTCGAAAGCCAAGCTTTTTGATGAAAAAGAAAGAATCCAGGTAACATTTAAAGATGTTGCCGGCCTGGAAGGTGCCAAAGAGGAAGTACAGGAAGTCGTAGACTTTTTGAAAAACTCGGAAAAATATACAAAGCTGGGAGGTAAAATTCCTAAGGGTGTTCTCTTGGTAGGGCCTCCGGGAACCGGTAAAACCTTATTGGCGAAAGCGGTAGCAGGGGAAGCAAAAGTTCCTTTCTTCTCACTTTCGGGTTCAGATTTCGTAGAAATGTTCGTTGGGGTAGGAGCATCCAGGGTAAGAGACCTTTTTGCCCAGGCTAAAGCCAAATCCCCTGCCATCATTTTCATTGACGAGATTGACGCCATCGGACGTGCAAGAGGTAAAAATAATTTCTCAGGAGGAAATGATGAAAGGGAAAATACGCTGAACCAGTTGCTTACGGAAATGGACGGTTTTGGTACCGATACCAACGTTATCGTAATGGCAGCAACCAACAGAGCGGACATCTTAGATAAGGCATTGATGAGAGCGGGCCGTTTTGACCGTTCGATTTATGTGGATCTTCCGGAACTTCATGAGAGAAGACAGATCTTTGACGTTCACTTAAAGAAAATTAAGCTGGATGATAATGTAGACCGAGAGTTTTTAGCAAAACAGACTCCCGGATTCAGTGGGGCAGATATTGCCAATGTTTGTAACGAAGCAGCGCTTATTGCAGCCCGTAACGATCATTCCTCCGTGACCAAGCAGGATTTCCTTGACGCAGTTGATAGAATCATCGGCGGTCTTGAAAAGAAAAATAAAGCCATCAAACCTTCTGAAAAGAAAAGAGTGGCTTATCATGAAGCGGGACATGCTACCATCTCATGGTTGGTAGAACATGCTTCACCACTTTTAAAGGTAACGATTGTGCCGAGAGGACGTTCTTTGGGAGCAGCCTGGTACTTGCCGGAGGAAAGACAGCTGACAACAACCGAACAGATGCTGGACGAAATGTGTGCGACCTTAGGAGGCAGAGCTGCAGAACAGGTGATATTCAACAATATTTCTACAGGAGCCCTTTCCGATCTGGAAAGTGTAACGAAGAGAGCGCAGGCGATGGTAACCATCTACGGCCTGAGCCCGAATATCGGAAATATATCGTATTATGACAGTTCAGGACAGTCTGAATACAATTTCGGAAAACCGTATTCTGAAGAAACGGCCAAAAAGATCGACATTGAAATCAGAGGGCTTATTGAAACGCAGTACGACCGTGCCGTACAGATTCTGACGGATAACAAAGACAAACTGGATGCTTTGGCAACAAAGCTCCTTGAAAAAGAAGTCATCTTCCGTGAAGACCTTGAAGAAGTATTCGGAAAAAGAGCCTGGGATCCGGAATTGACGGAGAAACCGGTAACGAATACAATTCCGAGTGCAGAACCGCAAGAGCAGATCCTGATTGAGGAAAAAGAAGGAGAAAGCGAAATTCAGGCACCTGAGAGTCCTACGCAGATATAATGCTTAAAATTTAAACATCATAAAACCTGACAGTTCTAAAATTGTCAGGTTTTTTCATATTTATCGGCATGTTTTTAGATTTCTATGGGATTAATTTATATTTTTGTA
Organism: Weeksellaceae bacterium; assembly: GCA_022701545.1. GTDB lineage: Bacteria > Bacteroidota > Bacteroidia > Flavobacteriales > Weeksellaceae > Chryseobacterium. The sequence continues at coordinate 2,972 of JAKOOG010000007.1, forward strand.
TTAAGTTGACTAAAAATAAACTACATTGAATTTATTCAAGAAGATTGTAAGCAAACTTACCAACCAGCCTGAAGAAGAGCAGAAACAGAGTCTGGAAAAATTAGGGGATTCGCTGAAAAATGCGGATCTTGATTATAAATTTGCCCAGTTGTTTACACATTCAGGAGGATTTTTCAATTATTGTGCAGATGAGGCGGAAGCCCTGCAGACATTGAACCAGATCATCAAAATAGAAGGGATCCGGAACATGTTCTGTTGGGATAAAGACCTTCAGAATTTTCTGGATGTCGTAAAGACACCCTATACTCCGGAACTTCAATCGGGAAATGATGCCAGTTTTATCACCTGCGAGTATCTGATTGCCTATGATGGAAGAATCATGCTTTCCCACAACAATATCCTGCATTACCATTCGTCGCGGCTGCCGGATAAAATTATTATTATGGCTAATGTTTCACAGATTGTGAACAACCTTAATGATGCCATGGGAAAAATCAAAAGAAACGGAAACATCAAGAATCTTACATCCATCAGCGGGGGGCACTCCAAGCTTGATACTTCTTCGCATACCAATACGAAACTTTTTTTATTGCTGCTTGAAGATTAAGCATCAACTTATAAAATTAAAATTTTGGACAAAAATCTCATTCAAAGAACCCTTTCAGGACTAGTCTATGTTGCCGTTATTATTCTTTGTACCTCTCCGCTCGGATCTCAACTGATCAACCGCATTTCGCCGGGACTTGTAAGGCAGGAATACCTGTATTTCGGACTGATAACGCTTCTCCTGAGTGTCGGAGCCTGGGAATGTTTTAAAATCATGAAATTCGGGAAAGGCTATGAGCGGTTTGTGGTTTTTCCGTTGGTTATTTTTATTTTCTATATTTTTTCCAAAAGGTATTTTCATTTCGATTTCTTTTTCGATTTCCGGCTGAGCGAGATCCTGGCGATGGTTTTGATTTTAATTGCCGTGGTTACCTTATTCAAATACCCGAATGAACTTTATTTCGATAGCGGAAAGCTGATATTCATTGTAATCTATGTCGCGCTGCCTTTCAGTTTTGCTTTGGGGTTACCTAAGTTTTCAAGATTTGATGACAGCTTTTCATTGGAAGTACTATTTCTGTTTATTTTGATCTGGAGCAGCGATACCTTTGCGTATCTTACCGGTAAATTCTTCGGAAAACATAAAATGGCCCCTAAGATTTCCCCCAAAAAAACATGGGAGGGATATATTGGCGGAGTTGTACTTACGTTGGTTTTATCCTACTTTATTGAAAAGTACCAGCATGACCTGCGCGGAAACTGGATGGTGGTTGGTTTCTTAGTGGCTGCTTTCGCTCCGGTAGGAGATCTGGTAGAGAGTCAGCTTAAAAGAAATTTTGCCGTAAAAGACAGCGGCAACATCATTCCGGGGCACGGGGGCGTATTAGATCGCCTGGATAGTTTTTTAATCTGCGTTCCTGTCGTATATTTGTACTTTATTTTAGAAAAATTTATTTAATCTCATGAAATTACACAGAGAATCAAAAGGAACCATCACCGTTGCCTCCCTGCTTTTTGTTATAGTAAGTGCGCTGGCTATTTATTTTCTTGAAATGTGGTCGCTGGTGATCATTCTGCCTTTATTGGTAGTATACAGTCTGGTATTTTGGTTCTTCAGGGTGCCGAATAGGGATATTTTAGACCATAAAGAAAATGTAATTGCACCCGTGGACGGAAAAGTGGTTATGATTAAAGAAGTTGAAGAGGACGAATTCATTAAAGGGAAGGCCATTCAGGTTTCCATCTTTATGTCTCCGCTGAACGTTCATATCTGCCGATATCCGGTTTCAGGAAAAGTGATTTATAAAAAATACCATCCCGGAAAATACTTGGTGGCGTGGCATGAAAAATCATCTACCGAAAACGAAAGGACAACCGTTGCCGTGGAAAGCTTAACAAACCATCAGGTGGTCTTCAGACAGATTGCAGGATACGTCGCCAGAAGGATTGTTTTCTATTGCAAAGAAGGTGATGAAGCGAAGGCGGGCCATGAGTTTGGTTTTATCAAATTCGGATCCCGTATGGATGTATTTTTACCATTGGATACGGAGATCGTTTGTAAGATCGGAGATATTACGAAAGGAGGTCTGGATGTCATTGCCAGAATGAAAGAAGATTAAGTTTCAACACATAAAAATTTAGAGAGGGGATCGTAAGATTTCCTCTTTTTTATTTATCGTAATCAAGTATCCGAACAATGATTTTACCTAAAAATGTCGGATTTAAACCCTAACTGTGTTTTTTTAATTTTGTTTTAAATTTAAATATATCATCGGTTGAATGTGTATTTTTTAAATTTGATGGGTGTATATTAATCTGTAATTTATAAATTTGTTTGTTTTTAAATCAATCTAATAAATAAAAAGTTTACTGAATGAAGAGAATTTTACTGCCTTTACTTATTGCATCTTCCTTGTTTAAAGCACAGACGAGCATTAATGTGTTTTCACAGATCGTTTTTTACGACGGGTATGCCGCCAATGTTTCGCAGCCTGTACCGGCCAATACCATCAGGCTGGCCAATTCGCGATACACCAGAAAACTTACGGATGCAGAACTGAACAGCTTCCAGAATAAAATCCAGATGAACGTTACCATCGGTGCTTTGTGCGATAACTACGACAGAATCGGCGGAGTGCATATCGCTTTGGTTCCTAAAGGCCTGGCGTCTTATACGATGGGTGATCCGCTGGTAAAAAGATTTGAGGTCGGAAGGTATATTACGCCTTTCATGAATAAAAATGTATCTCCTACCCAGGTTCCTTATACTTATGATGTTGATAATCTTTACGCGGTTTTCAGCAATACGGCCTTAAGAACGGCCTATGACATCTGGGTAGAGCTTGATGTATTCGGTGTTCCGTATGCAGCCAATACCCAGGTAGCCGGATGTGCCAGCAGAAATGACGTATTTGCCGGAACATTGACGTTTGTGACTTCGAACGATCCGACGGTTAATAATAACTTTAATACGATTCTTCCGATGCTGGATTCCAGCCCGCTGAACAATTACAACAACACGGATGTTGCAGGGGAAACGGTACGACTGGTAAATTTCAATCTTACGCAGACTGCTGCCAATCCTAAGTTTTTTATTGTTTCAACACCGCACGGAGCAGGTACGAACGGGGAGGAATATGTAAGACGACAGAATTTTGTTTCTCTTGATAATACGCAGGTACTGACGTTTACTCCGGGAGGAAAATCCTGTGAGCCTTACCGGATGTATAATACCCAGGGAAACGGGATTTATGGCACGACCCCTAAAAGCTTCGCCTGGTGGACCAGCTGGAACAACTGGTGTCCGGGCGATTCCGTTCCGATACGGACTTTTTCGGTGCCTACTCTTTCTGCCGGAAACCATCTCCTGAAATATGAAGTGCCGGATGCCGTGTTTTATAATCAGGACGGGCAGGTCGTATTGTCCATGTATATGCAGAGCCTGAACCAGAACCTTTCAGTAAACGATATTTCAACTACTGATGTTTCCCTCTATCCAAATCCAACGGCAGATTATGTAACGGTAAAAGGGCAAAAGAAGGTAAAGCTGATTTCCATTTTCTCAACGGACGGCAGGAAACTTTCGGAAACGACCGAATCCAGAGCAGATCTTACGGCTTATCCTGCAGGATCCTATATTCTGGATATCACGCTGGAAAGCGGAATCCGGTTTACGCATAAAGTAATTAAGAAATAAAATAATTTCCAAACCATAAAAAAGAGAAAGCCAGAAACAGCTTTCTCTTTTTTTATAATAAGATTAAATTTATTTAATCGAAATTCTGCAATTCTACAAGTTTGTGGTACACTCCTTTTTTAGCGATCAGGTCATGGTGGGTTCCCTGTTCCGCGATATCTCCTTTTTCCATTACGACGATCCAGTCTGCTTTCTGGATGGTAGAGAGCCGGTGGGCGATGACCAGGGAGGTTCTGTTTTCCATCATCTTTTCCAGCGCGTCCTGAACAAATCGTTCGGATTCCGTATCCAGGGCAGAAGTAGCTTCATCAAGGATCATAATCGGCGGATTTTTCAGTACGGCTCTGGCAATGGAAACTCTTTGCTTTTGTCCTCCGGAAAGCTTACCTCCGTCATCCCCGATATTTGAATCGTAGCCTTCAGGGAGATTGGAAATAAAATAATCGGCATTGGCAATTTTTGCCGCTGCAATAACTTCTTCCCTCGTTGCATCCGGTTTACCCATTAAAATATTGTTGTATACCGAATCATTGAACAATACAGACTCCTGCGTTACCATTCCCAGCAGCTTACGGTATTCCTTCAGTCTTAAGTTTTTGATGTTGGTGCCGTCAATTAAGATTTCACCTTCGGAAACATCGTAAAACCGGGCCAGAAGATTGGCAATGGTGGTCTTTCCGCTTCCGCTCTGTCCCACAAGAGCTACCGTTTTTCCTTTCGGAATGCTTAGAGAAAAGTTTTTAAGGATCGTATGGTCTTTATCGTAATAAAAGCCGATGTTATTAAATTCAATAGACTGGTTCAGTGTGGAAATGCCGACGGGATTCGGAACTTCATCAATTTTAACATCCGCATCCAGGATTTGAAGCACTCTTTCCAGAGACGCTTCCCCTTTCTGAACGTTGGAGATCGACTGGGACAAACTTTTTACCGGAGGTAAGATCTGGAAGAATATTCCCAGGAAAACAAGGAAATCGGCGGGTGAAATGCTTTTCTCCACAATAATCTGTTTCCCTCCGTACCAGGCGATAATCAGGAAGGTTATCGAACCCAGGAATTCACTCATCGGCGAGGCCAGTTCCTTTTTTCTTCCCAAACGGATGGAGCTGTTGATCCACTTCTGCATCGACTGCATAAAGCGGTTGTCCATAATTTTTTCGGCACTGAAAATTTTGATGACTTTCGTGGATTTTAAGGTTTCATCGACAATGGAAAAAATATTCCCCATTTCGTTTTGTGCTTCATGAGAATCTTTTTTAAGGCTTTTCCCAATCAGGGCAATCATTGTACCCATCACCGGCAACACCAGCAGGGAGAAAAGCGTCAGTTCCGTACTCAGAAAAAATAAGGTTATCAATGTACTGATGAGCATAAACGGCGCATTAATCAGCTCCACAAGGCTTCCCAGAATGCTTCCTTCCACATCTCCTACGTCATTCGACATACGGGACATCAGATCCCCTTTTCTGCTTTCCGTAAAGAAAGAAACCGGAAGGGAAAGGATCTTCCTGTACATGGCACCCCGAAGGTCTTTGGTAACTCCGACGCGATAATTGATCAGTAAAAAAGATCCGAGATAACGGAAAAGGTTTCTCAGTAAAAACATAAAAGCCGTAATCACGCACAGCCAGGCCAAGACAGTAAGTGCACCATACTGTGTTACCATGCTCTGTACATAATAATTGGCATACTCTTTTATATAGCTGAAGAAATCCAGAATTTCTCCTGAATACACGGGCGGAGAACTGTATTTTTCAGCCTTAATCGTTCCGAAAAGCATTCCCAAAACCGGAAGGATGGTCCCTAAAGATGCAATCTGAAATACAGAATACATCAGGTTGAAGAATAAACTTCCGTAAATGTATTTTTGATGAGGTCTTGCGAACTTAAGTATTTTAATATATTGATTCATTCAATGAAAAAATTGGATAGCAAAATTACATAATTAAAATGATAAGACGTTTTTGAATGGCGTTTTACTTTAATCAATATGTTCCCAATCTTCGGGATTTGTTACACCATTCTCCCGGAACGTTATGCGTATATTCAATTACCGGTAAATAAAAACCGCCTTTCCGGCGGTCTGAGGAATATTAAAACTTTACCTTGTCGTTATATTTCGGTGCAAAATTTTTCGGAGACAGCTTGTCCAGCGTTTTTCCGAAATTATTGATGATCTGCGTTAAATTGGCAAAATCAACAACATATACATCATCGCTTTCCTGGTGGTAATGCGTGGCTTTCGTCATATCAACCGTAGAAAATGAATGGGCGATAATTTTCTTTTTCACGAAACTTACATTATCCGAACGGTAAAATAACTGCTGGGCAGCATAAGGATCAGGATTCACTTTTAATCCGTTCACCGCATTTTTATTGAACAGTTCATCAAGATCGGAAAACTCATCACCGGTCATGAACAGGGCATTCTTTCCAAAGGCAGATTCTGTGGCCACCATTTCAAAATTGAAAAGGGCCGTCATGCTGTTGTAGATGTTATCCAGGTTCTTATCAGTTGAGATCGCTCTTGATCCCAGCATTCCTTTTTCTTCCCCGTTAAATGCCATGAACACCATGGAAAATTCCGGCTTTTTATTTTTGAAATAATCAGCAATACCTACAAGGGTGGTAATTCCGCTGGCGTCGTCATCCGCACCGTTGTAAATATTGTCCTTCGGGTTGTTGCTGGTCCCGATATGATCGAAATGTCCTGAGAAGCCCAAATACTTATCTGTTTTTCCCTTTTTTACGCCGCAGACATTATAAGCTGTTTTTCCTTTATAATCGAAAGGAACCAGATAAGAATTTCCGGTGCAGTAGTCCAGGTTATTTTCCTGAAAGAGTTTGGCGATGTAATTTGCTGCATTGTCATTTTCCTGGGTGCCGATTTCGCGGCCTTTCATCTCATCGGAAGCCAATGTGGAAAGCACGGTTCTGATTCTTTCCTGTGGAACCTCCTGGGCAAAGGAGAAAACAGAAAACAGGGTAAAGGTAAAATAGGTCAGTTTTTTCATGTAATAAATTTATGCATAATCTGTCGCAGTTTATAGGAAAATGTTGCAGACTGCTTTTAAAAAAAGGTTTGATCGTTCAATTTTTGCGGATATAAAATTTAAGATTTCGATAGTACATATCGTTTTGCCTTCTGCTCGAGATCAATATTCAAAAACAAAATACACTGAGTCCTGATCAGTAGTAAATCAATAAGTTCCTGTGATATTTTGTAAATGAAACGGCTTGATGAACCTGAAATATTTACCTTTCAAAAAAACTTTGTTGTTTTATGTTCAAAGTTCAAAGATTCGAATCTTGGCAGATACCCATTTGTTTAATGATGATTAAAGTAGGTTAAAAGAAAAAACAGCTCCTTAAAAAGAAGCTGTTCTCACTCAAAAAAATCGTTGTAAGGTTATCGAAGTCTGTCCACAGATTTTACGAGCCTTTCATCTCTCTTAATGTATAGGTTTGCTATAAACAAACAGATCACCGCGATCAATGAAAAAATCGGCTCAATACCCTTCTCAGGAAAACTGATTCCTCCGGATAAGTTTAGCAGCCAGTACACCAATACACCAATCAACAAAGCGTTTATAATGATGCTGATGGTATTCAGCAAAATTTGTCTCTTTCTGTTTTTAAAGCTGAAAACACTCAGCAATCCAACCAAAACAAGGATAACACATCCGACATTTATTACAGGAATACTGTCGGAAACCATCACATCCTGTGCTGTAACGAACAGGAAAACCGCAGCCAAAACGGCTAAAAAAGTCCAAATAGTCTGTATTCTTTGTAGCATGGAATATAAATTCCAGGCAAAAGTAGCATAAATTTTGCACAATTCAAAAATAAGTGTAGATTTGCATTATACAAATGTACTTGAAAACAAAAGTCACCCGACTTACTTTTCTTACTCACAATTAATTACATTTTTTTACATAAATATGTTTAACATCGAAACGTTAAGGTCAAAATCCGTAACGGAGCTGACTAAAATCTTAAAGGATTTGGGCG
>JAKOOG010000008.1 GCA_022701545.1 Weeksellaceae bacterium
AATCAAAGATTATTTTAATTTCAAAAGGCTGTAATTCAGTCTAAAGTGATATATTGGTATTGCAAATCAAATATAATCAATATGAAAAAAAGTGTCTTTTATTTATTCTTATCCCTTTCCGTATTTACAGGATGCAACAGGGACGATCTTCAGGGCAATATGGCTGAAACCGAGATTACACAGAAAGATCCCTTGACCGCCAGGCAGATCAACGAGAAAATCAATGAAACCATTAAGACCAAAGGGCGGTTTTCATGGAATGGATCTTCCGACCATTTTGTGTGGAGTGCCATTTATCAGGGAAATAAGATTGCTTCCATCGGCTTCGGTTCTTCATTCGACAGAAGCCTGGATACTAACAACAAAGCCGTCGAAAACGAAATCCTGGAGCTGATCCAGAAATACGAAGGCAAAACAGACCGGATTTTATTGTCTTCGGACCCGTATTTAAATCAGATCGATGTGGTAATCGAGAAGCAGGAAACGGTGATGGCATTGAGGAAAATGAAAAATATCCGCTACCTGGAGCCGGCCGATTACCGCTATTTTGAAAACGAAAGGCAATTCGGCGCAACGGCGAAATCAAGCAGCAGCTCGTCAGGATGCGGGTTCGAATCTGCAGTGCTCAGCACTTCCGATTATACCACGGTTTCACCCAACGCAAAAGCACCGTGGTCATTTGCCAAACATAACATCGTCAATGCCTGGAGCTACAGTACCGGAAAAGGCATTACGATCGGGATCATCGACAGCGGTGTTTCTCCTGAGCAGACATTGCTGGGAAGCAGCTTCAACAACGGGCTTTCATCGGGCAGGACGATCAGTAAAAACGGGGTCTATGTGGATTCCGCCTGGCCGTGGAGTACCGGCTACGACGGTTCTGCCGACCAATGTGGTCACGGAACCAGCATGGCTTCAGCAGCGGCCGCGCCGCGGAATAACTTAGGACAGCCGGTAGGCGTGGCCTATAATGCCAATCTGGTTACTTACCGGGCTGCATCCAACGTGGTACTGGACGGCTATCATGAGCAGAACGGGGTGAAGATCGCATTTACGGAGCTTGGCAATAACAATAATGTAAAAATCATTTCCATGTCGATGGGGCACATTTTCTCTGTAGGAAAAATTGAAGACGGCGTAAAATATGCCTATTCCAAAGGGAAACTGATCTTCTGCGCCGGCGGAACCTCTACCAGCTTTACGAATTTCGTGGGCGTGATTTTCCCGGCGTCGATGCCGGAAGCACAGGCAATTACCGGTGTAAAAGAAAATACTTCCAACCAGAAATGCGATGTCTGCCACTCCGGAGCCGAAATCGATTTTACCTATCAGATGGAAAGGGCGTCAGGCAGCAACATTCCGGTACTCAGCTACTACAACGGGCAGACCGATTATGTGGGCGGCTCTTCCGTAGCCACGGCCTCCACCGCCGGAATCGCAGCATTGGTCTGGGCGAAAAACCCTTCCTGGACGAGAGATCAGGTATTAAATAAAATGAGACAGTCGGCCACTTATTATCCGACTCCGAATTCCGATTACGGATATGGAAACATTAATGTACTGCAGGCCGTACAATAGATAATTTAAGTTTAATAACAAAAGCAATGTTGTCCATCACAGCATTGCTTTTTTGTTTGCAGCTTGTAAAATAACGTAAATATGGAAGCATTTAATTTGTTTTCAATGATTTTAAAAGAGAAAATAAAGAAGAAAGAAGATGATCAGAAATCTAAACAGAGTTTCCCCCTTAACAAAATACAAACAATAACATTTGGATATTAACAGAAGGAACTTCCGGCATCCGGCATTCATTTTCCGGGCTGTCAATCCCATTTCTATTCTGGGTTGGTGTTCTGTAAGTATTTCTACGGAAAGTGAAAAAAGAGTAAATCTACGGTACCCTATTCAGGGGAAGTAGTCTACCTTTGACCTGTGATCACAAACAAAAAACTAATAACCGGGAGCTGAAAACCTTTTAAACGGGCGTTATCCGAAAAGCCATACGAGTAGGAAAAAAACCAAAATCAATAATCATCATGGAAACACAAGAATTATTAGGAGGATGGACCCAGTATCATGCTCTTACACCAGAAGACCAGAAAGTATTCGACGAAGCAATGGAAGGATTTGTCGGAGTAAAATACACCCCGAAAGAAGTATCTACACAGGTTGTAAACGGAACCAACTACCGTTTCAGATGTGATGCTTCCATGTCTGGACCTCAGCCAATGAACTGGCAAGCGATTGTGGAAATCTATGCTCCGATCAACGGCAAGCCGCATGTGGTTTCTATTCATAGAATCTAATCACATCAGCTAAATCATGGTAACCGGGGGTTGTTCTTCCGGTTTTTTTATTTATCCGATTCTTACGCTCGTCATGCTCAGCGAACCGCCGATCAGTTCATCATTGAATAAAACCAGGCTTTCGGATGGTTCTTTCAGTCCCAACGTATAAACCAATGGCAGGTAATGGTCCGGAGTAGGGACTGCATACTGAATCGCCGTTCCCTGTTTGTAATAGTCTATGATCGGCTGGAAATTTCCGTCCAAAAGCCAGTTGTTGGTTTTCTCGCGTGCTTCGATTGCCCAGTCCCAGCCGGCCCCGACAGTATTGATGTTCCGCCAGTCGATCAGCCGCAGGTTATGGATGATGTTTCCGCTGCCCACTATTAAAATCCCTTTTTCACGGAGCCTGTTCAGCCGTCTGGCCAGATCAAAATGATACTGCGGAGGTTTTGTATAGTCGATGCTCATCTGGATCACGGGAATGTCTGCATCCGGATACAGATGTCTGATTACCGACCATGCCCCATGATCAAGCCCCCAGCTGTGGTCTTCTTCCACGGAAACGGGAGCTAATAATGCTGCCGTTTCTGCCGCAAGCTCAGGATTTCCCGGAGCAGGATATTCAACCTCAAACAAAGCTTTCGGAAACCCTCCGAAATCATGGATGGTCTTTGGCATATCCATCGCCGTTACCTTTGTTCCTTCCGTAAACCAATGGGCCGAGATACATAAGATGGCATTCGGGCGTGGAATTTCGGTCGCTGCTTTCCGGAATCCCTGTACAAACGCATTTTCTTCAATCGCATTCATCGGCGAGCCGTGCCCGAGGAAAAGCACGGGCATCTTCTGCGTAGGTTTGAAGTTTTCACTGATGTTTTGGAAATCGTTGAGATTCATATTGCTCACTTTTAGAAAAAACAAAAGGTTCAAGGCTTTTAGAAAATCCCTGAACCTTTTAAAATATTTTTAGAAAATTAGGCCTGCTTTACAAACTGTAATTCTCCGGCGATTTTTACTTCTTCGCTTACCATTACACCGCCTGCTTCAAGCGCAGCATTCCAGTTCAGTCCGAAATCTTTTCTGTTGATTTTTCCTTCAAAAGAAAATCCTGCTTTTGTATTTCCCCATGGATCTACATTAATCCCTCCGAAATCCACATCAAGAGCCACCGGTTTTGTAATCCCGTTGATCGTAAGATTTCCGGTTACTTCGTTGTTCAGAGCTGAAGATTCAAAAGTGATGGTTGGGTTGGCCTCTGCATTAAAAAATTCAGCAGATTTTAAATGGTTGTCTCTGTCGGTATTGTTGGTGGAAATCGAATCGGTATGGATGGTCGCCGTTGTTTTAGCATTCGCGAAAGTATCGTCTTCCGCTTCGATTTCAGCAGTGAAATTGGTGAAGTTTCCTTTGATGTTGGAAATCATCATGTGTTTTACTTTAAACGTAATTTCACTGTGCGCTGGGTCTAAATTCCATTTTGTTGCCATTGTATTAATATTTTTATTGTTAATTATACTGCAAATGTATGACGGATTGCCATTTCAAATCATTGACGTAGGATAAGAAATGATATTTCCGCCCCTTTTCTTTTTCAGGAGCTTTTTCCTGCTATCCACTGTATCTTTTTTATCACGGTCTCCGCTGTGCTCCGCCCGCAACAAAAAAGGATGCCGTTGCTATCAGGGCTAGGACAGCAGCCTGTGTTATCAGCATTCTACCCATAAGATCAATAGATTTAAACCGATCAATCATTATTCATTACCTAACGTTCAAGTTACAAAATATTTCCCTGCCTGCCACAGTCATCGTTTAACCGGCGTTTTAATTTAACGTTTTCTTAACGATTGATATTTATTTCTTATTTTTGGAAGATTCAATTTTATACAATGAAACTATATAAATTATCTTTATGGATGGTGGTTTTGGGAAGCAGCGCATTGGCTCAGACCCAGAAATTCACGATGGCAGAGGCGGTAAACGGATTGAGAACGAACCTGGCCGTTAAAAATATTTCCCAGTTTTCATGGTCTGCGGACGGAAAATCATACATTCAGGCGGTAAAAGGCGGATATCTGATTACCGATCTGAAAACCAATAAGCAGGATACCCTGGTATCTTTAACCCAACTGAATAAAAATCTGGCGGACAATAAGTTCAAAGCCGTTCCGCCGATGAAATTCACCGGAACCAACCAGGGATATTTTAACTCGAACGGTAAAATGGTATGGATGGAAAAATCAGGAACCGACTGGAAAGCCAGAAATACGGTCGCCGTAGATGAAAATGCGGAGAATATGAAAGTATTCGGCGACAACAGGACCTTTGCATTTACCGTAAAGAATAATTTATATGTGAACAGAAACGGGAAAACCATCGCGGTAACCAATGATTCCAACGAAAATATCCTGAACGGAGCAGCCAATGTCCACCGGAACGAATTCGGGATCGACACCGGAATTTTCCCGGCCCCGAACGCTGAAAGCGTAGCCTTTTACCGGATGGATCAGACCATGGTTGCCGATTACCCGATCATCGACTGGTCCGTAACGCCGGCCGTGAACCACAACATCAAATATCCGATGGCAGGCAAAACTTCGCATCAGGTAACCCTGGGTGTTTTCAACATCAAAAACCAACAAACCACCTTCCTGAATATCGAAGGGGAGAAAGACCAGTACCTGACGGCAGTAACCTGGAGCCCGGATTCAAAATACATTTTTGTCGGCGTCCTGAACAGAGGCCAGAACCACCTGAAGATGAACCAGTATGATGCGGCAACCGGAAATCTGGTAAAAACCTTGTTCGAAGAAACCAGCGATAAATATGTGGAGCCTCAGCATCCGCTCACCTTTTTCCCGAATTCCAATACGGATTTTATCTGGCAGAGCCAACGTACCGGATACAACCACCTGTTCCATTACAGTCTCGAAAAAGGCCTGGTGGCTCAGATCACCAAGGGCGAATGGCTGGTGAACGAGATTTTAGGATTTAACGAAAAGAAAAAGGAAATCTATTTCACGTCCACCAAAGAAACACCGCTTGAAAAACACCTCTACCGGATCAATTGGGTCAACTTCAGGATGCAGCGGATGGATAATGCGGACGGTGTGCATTCCGGAGTGCTGAGCAGCGACGGTAATTACCTGTATGATGTATACAGCAATGCCAATACCCCGAGAGTTGCCAACATCATCAATACCAACACGCTGAAAACAGGCAATATCCTGACTTCGGAAAATCCGCTGAAAAACTACCTGCGCCCCGAAATCAAGAACGTAAACCTGAAGGCAGACGACGGGACGCTTTTGTACGGAAAAATCATTCTTCCGACTGATTTCGATCCCAACAAAAAATATCCGGTGATCGTCTATCTCTACAACGGTCCGCACCTGCAGCTCATTACCAATACCTTCCCGGCATCCGGAAACCTTTGGTACGAATACATGGCCCAGAACGGTTACATCATTTTCACCATGGACGGAAGAGGTTCGGCCAACCGCGGCCTGAAATTCGAGCAGGCGGTATTCAGAAACCTCGGAACCAATGAAATGAACGACCAGATGAAAGGGGTAGAGTATCTGAAATCCTTGCCTTACGTAGATGCCGACAGGATGGGAATCCACGGATGGAGCTTCGGCGGGTTTATGACCACCAGCTTTATGCTCCGCAAGCCGGATGTTTTCAAAGTAGGCGTTGCCGGAGGTCCCGTGATCGACTGGAGCATGTACGAAATTATGTATGGCGAAAGATATATGGATACGCCGCAGGAAAATCCGCAGGGCTACGCCACCGCGAATCTTCTGGACAAAGTGCAGAACCTGAAAGGGAAATTGCTGATGATCCACGGCGCACAGGATGATGTGGTGGTATGGCAGCATTCCGTCAAATTCATCAAGTCGGCCGTAGACAACGGTATCCAGATGGATTATTTTGTCTATCCCGGCCATCCGCACAACGTGATCGGAAAAGACCGGGTACACCTGATGCAGAAAATAACGGATTATTTTGATCAGTACCTGAAAAAATAATCTCTGGAAAATAATGAATTTCATAAAAACAGACCGGATACACTTTCATACGTTCGATTCGTTGAGGTTTCTGTCTTTTTTATTGGTCTTCTTGCACCATTCCCCCGTTCCCTCAAATAGCTGGTTACACTATTTTTCAACGGAAGGGGGGATTGGTGTTTCTTTTTTCTTTGTCCTCAGCGGCTTTCTCATTACCTACATTCTGCTTCTCGAGAAAATTAACCATCAGGAAAAAATCCCGTTAAAAAAGTTTTTTAAAAGAAGGATTTTGAGGATCTGGCCTTTGTATTATGCGATGGTCATTTTTGCCATGGTTACGCCTTTTATTTTGGATCTTCTGAATCTTCCGCATTCTGATGAAGGTTATCAGCCCAATTGGTTCTTGACGCTTACTTTTCTCGAAAATTATAAAGGCATGTTTGAACACCAGCTCCCGAATGTGTCACCGCTCACCGTGATCTGGTCGCTCTGTATCGAAGAGCATTTCTATATGGTCTGGGGTCTGGTGTTTTATTTTATTTCTTTAAAGAATATTCCAAAATTGTTGGCAGGATGTATTGTCTTCTCATTCATCATGCAGACGGTTTATGAAAAATACGGCATCAATACGGCAGACCTTTCTACCAACATCCATTATTTTGCCTTCGGAGCCATTCCGGCTTATCTCTTTGTCTTCAGAAATGATTTTATTGAAAAGCTGGGAAGCATCCCGGCTGTTTATAAATATATGTATGCTGTTTTAGTATTGGCTTTCATCGTGACAGTGGCCAATACAACCATAATTTATGATCCGAGAATGGTTTCATTACTGCTCAGCATCTTATTCTCAGGACTCATCCTATTTACTTTAAGCAAAAGAAACGCCTTTAAGATTTCCGACAAAAGTATTTTGGCGTGGCTCGGGAAATATACCTACGGACTATACCTGTTCCATACCATCTGCATCATGCTGTTCGCTAAAATAGGAGGCTTTCTCGGACTGAACTGGATGATGATTATGCTGCTGTCATTTATTTCTTCCGTACTTTTTTCCGTGCTGTCCTATCATTTCTTTGAAAAACAGTTTTTAAAGTTTAAATAACCTGGATCCGATCATTTGATTTTTCAGCTATTTGTGATATTAACCGGAAATTTCCAGTCTTCAGCGTACCTGCCAGTTCATTAAATGGATTCTGCTTTCTGTTCAAATGAATAAATTCTTTCATCCTTCCGTTCTTAACAAACATCAATGTTTCTGATGTTCAGTTGCCGTACCTTTGTATTATAAAATCAACAATATGGAATTAGGAATAGGAATGTTTGGCGATCTGTCATTCGACCAGACCACCGGAAAATACAGAGACGCAGGCATTAAGATCCGTGAAATCCTGGAGCAGGTAAAGCTCATGGATGAGGTGGGGATTGATGTTTTTGCCATGGGTGAGCATCACCGTCCCGATTATGCCGTTTCATCACCGGAAATTGTTTTGGCAGCTGCGGCAAGCATTACAAAAAATATCAAATTAGCCAGCGGGGTTACCGTATTAAGTTCCTCCGAACCGGTAAAAGTTTATGAAGATTTCGCAACGCTGGATCTGATTTCCGACGGCCGTGCCGAAATTTATGTAGGACGCGGAAGCTTTATCGAGTCTTTCCCGTTGTATGGATATTCACTAAATGATTACGAAGAGCTTTTCGATGAAAAATTAGACCTGCTGCTGAAAATAAATGCGGAAGAAAAGGTAACCTGGAAAGGAAAGCTCCGCGCACCAATGCAGAACCAGACCGTTTACCCGAGGGCGAAAAATAACGGCAAGCTGCCAATCTGGAGAGCGGTAGGCGGAACGCCGCAATCGGTGCTTCAGGCTGCAGAACTGGGAATGCCTTTGGTCGTAGCGATCATCGGAGGGATGCCGGTACAGTTCAGAAACCTGATCGAATTTTATAAGCAGGAATATAAAAAAGCAGGGCACGATGTCTCCCAAATGCAGATCGCGATTCACTCGCATACGTTTGTCAGCGATGATCCTGCCGTGATTGACGGGTATTTCCATACCTACAAAGCGCAGATGGACCGGATCGGTTCTTCCAGAGGTTGGGCTCCCTTCTCAAAAATGCAGTATGAAGGCGGAAGAAGCAAGGACGGGGCACTGTTCATCGGAAGTCCGAAAGAAGTAGCCGACAAAATCGCCTACATGAAAGAAATTTTTGGCATTACCCGATTCATCGGGCACATGGATGTCGGGGATCCGGCCCATGACATCATGATGAAATCCATCGAACTCTTCGGTAAAGAAGTAAAACCTTCCCTACAGAATTTATAAACAGATCTCCGCTGAATTTCAGCGGAGTTTTTTTTAATGTGAATCTGATTGTAATCTTACTTGTATTAATTCAGTCATTTAAATGAAAATAAAAATAAGGTTGGCAAGTCAGGATTAAAATAGAATCCTCTTTGATAGAATGGCAAACGACTTCGTTGATTACTCAACCTTCGTTGTATTTTCGGCAAAGAAGCTTCCGGCATCCAGCTTCCCTCTTATGATTTATTAACTGATTTCTACTTCAGGTTTACGTTATTGTACTTACTGTCAAACTTTTCTTTCTGCTCATTCAGAAACGCCGCCAGTTTTTTACCGGACATTCCGTAGGTATCAGGAAATGCGCCGGTTTTTATTTTTGTGCCGGAAGTTTCCGGAAGATGCTGATCAAGATCGAAAACAACCATGGTATTCAGGAAAACGTTTTTGGTTCTGAAACCGCTGACGGCATTCCACGGGATAAACG
Organism: Weeksellaceae bacterium; assembly: GCA_022701545.1. Classification (GTDB taxonomy): domain Bacteria; phylum Bacteroidota; class Bacteroidia; order Flavobacteriales; family Weeksellaceae; genus Chryseobacterium. The sequence goes on from JAKOOG010000008.1 coordinate 9,083, forward strand.
TCGATTTGAAGAGATTTTTCATTTCAATTCCGTGGTCGTCAATTTTCAGATAAGAGGCATCGGGAATCAGGTTGATGATAAAAACAAGAAGGCATAAGCCAAAGAACACCACCGTAAAAACGGCAAGAATCTTATTGCTTTCCCATAATGCAATACCCAGGCATACAAAAATGGTACTGACGATAAAAAGTAAAATACCTTTGCCTTTTCCTGGTTTTAAAATAACCGGTGGATTTTTCATAACTCAGTTAAACGATTTCAATTAAACTTCCGTGTTCCTCATCCTTGGTGATATTAAGGGCTACCGGGATTTTTTCTTTCAGCTCCTCTACGTGGGAAATGATGCCGACAATCCGGTTTTCTTTCCGGAGGTTCATTAAGGTTTCAAAAACGATATTGACCGATTCCGAATCCTGGGTCCCGAAACCTTCATCGATGAAAAAGAAGTTTTTCTCAGCACTCGCATTGCTCTGTACACTTTCCGCCAAGGCCAGCGCAAGGCTTAACGAAACCTGGAAAGCCTGGCCTCCGGATAATGTTTTTACGCTCCGGCTCCGACCTTCATTTAAGTAATCGATAATTTCGAAATCGTTGGCATCATTCAGCTGCAGGCTGAGCTGGTTGCGGGTCATCCGGTGAAAACGGATGTTGGCATGGTCGCAGAGCTGGCGGAGGTAAATGGAGGATACGTACTGCACGAACCCGGCCCCTTTAAAAAGACTGGCCATAATTTTCAGGTTATCCGCCCGTTTCTGAAGCTGCGCCAGGTCTTTTAAGAGGTTTTCTTTCTTCTTAAATTCATTTTCCAGCCGTTCGATTTCTGCAAGGGTTTTTACAACCGCATCATTCACCGTTTTTAATTCCTGCTCCTTTGCTTTAAACCGATCTTCAGCTGCTGAAAATTCCTCTTCATTAAAAGCAAAATCTTTCAGCTTGTATTCCAGTTCCAAAATGCTGTTTTTCAGGGTTTCAAACCGGATCCTGAACTGCTGTATGACAGCCCTTGCTTCCGGAACATTGATTTTCTGTAAAAGGACCTGCCGGATCTCTTCGATCTGCCCAAACTGATGTTTTGCCAAAGCAGTTTCAATCAGGTTTTTATTCGCCGAAATTTCCTGTTCCAGCGCGGAGATTCTTTTCTCCGATTCATCGGCCATCGTTTTTTGCCGGGCCAATACAGGCGAAATCTCTTTTTCCTCCGAAGCCAATTGCAGGTAAAGCTGTTCCGTATCAACATTTGATCGTGAAAGCTGGATATGTCTTTCTTCAACACCGGCAATCTCCTGTTCCCGGTAATCCGTCCACTGAAGCATTTTCAGATTGGCTTCATTGGTCAGGATCTGTTCTTCTTTTTTCGCTTCGTCAATTTTAAATTTTTCAAGCGCCTTATTATACTGGTCCAGATGGGTTCTTTCTTTCTCCAGATCTTTCTGTTCGGAAGCAAGCTGGGCATTCAGTTCCTCCATCTTTTTTTCAATGGCGAAAGATTCCTGTCTTTTCTCTTCAAAAGCCTGCTGATTTTCAGCATTAAATTCTGTCCAGATAAAGCTTTTCCGATGTTGGTCAAGGGTGACGCGGATCTGTTTTGCATGTTCCTCTTCCAGGTTCAGCTGTTCCTCAAAAATGTTCTTCCGGTCGAGGATCTTCTCAATCTCCGCCAATAGTTTCTGCTTGTTTTCCTGGCGGGTGGTAATCTCGAAGAGTTCCTTCTGAACCTCTTCAAGCTCGGCATTTACATCATCAAATTCCACGATATGCGGATGTTCCAGAGCGCCGCAGAGCGGGCAGGATTCGCCGTCATGCAATTCACTTGCAAAATGGGCCAGTTTCTGCTGCACTTCAAGCTGGCTGCGTCTTTCGGAAAGAGATTTCTTGCGGTTTTCCAAAGCTTCATATTCAGTCTGAAAATCATTTTTAAAAGTTTCGGTATTGAGATTGAAGGACTTCAGCTCATCAGACACCCTTTTGATTTCTGTCTTTTTGGCTTCCGCTTTTTCGATCTGTTTTTGCAAAGCTTCTTCTAATTTCTTTTTCTCCAGGAACCAGTTGCCGACCAGCAACAATACATTTGAATCCAATTTCCGGGATTTTAAAGCTTCGGAGTCTTTCAGTAGCGTATCGATATTTTGACGGATCAGTTTCTGCCGGGCTTCCACCTTCTGTACTTCGTCATCTCCTTTCTGCGTTCTTGCTTTTAATGTCTTGATTTCTTCCGAAAATTTAAGCATCTGCAGGATCAGCAGCAGGTCATTTTCCCGGATTTTCGATTGAGGCAGGGCTTCATATTGCGGCTGAAGCACGGAAAGTTTGTCTCTTACCTGCTTATAACGGATTTCGGTTTCCTGCCATGTTTTACGCTGCTGTTCTTTAAGGTTTTTCTGCTCTGAAATTTCTTTTTCAAGCTTATCTTTTTCATTAAGCAATGGCGTAAAATTTCTGGAAACCCGGTCGAATACCTCCATCCTGTTTTCCAAAGCATCAATTTCCTCCTTTTGGCCGGTCAGTTTTTCAAAGTCTGATTTTTTCTGATGAAGCAGTTCGAAATCGGCTTTCAGGTTTTTTAATCTGGCATATTTTTCTTCTGTTTCCTTAAAAGTCTGTCGTATCTGTTCAAACTTTTCCTGTTCATTTTTAAGGTTTTCTTTCTGAAAAGCAATCTGATCTTCGCTTACTTCTTCAAACCCTTTCAGGCGGCCCTCCAGGTGATCGAGCTCCGATCTGTTTTTAATATGTAAAGCGGAAACATTGTTCTGCAGGTCGAAACGCTGGAGCCCGAAAATTTCCTTCATCATATTCGTCCGGTCTGTGGCGCCCAGTTCCAGAAACTCCTTAAACTGACCCTGAGGAATAATAATGGTCCGTTTGAAGTTCGCATAGCTCAGTCCGATCAGCTGTTCCGCATTGGAATGCTCCAATGGGATCCAGTTGTCATTTTTCCATTTATAAAATGTAACGGACGGGGTTTTTACATCTTCAAAATTTTTGGAGTTTCGCCGGAATTCCCTGGTTGCACGGAATTTCTTGTTTTCAAAATTGATGAAATCGAATTCGATATAAGACCGGTTGGATTTCAGGTTCATCATATTGTAGGTACGCCGGTCGCGGGCATTCAGCCGTTCCGTTTCGCCGTACAGTGCGAAAGAAATGGCTTCGAGGATGGAGGATTTCCCTGAACCTACCGCTCCGAATATTCCGAATAGCCCGGCTTCCGTCAAGTTTTCAAAATCAATTTTCTGGCGTTCCTGATAAGAATAAAGGCCTTCTAAAGTAAGCTGAACTGGAATCATTTCTGAGTTTTAAATAAAGATTGTCATTGAATGCTCCCTGAGGAGACTAAAATAGTTTCTGAAAGCTAAGATTGGGTAGAGGTGATCTCATGAAACAGCCGGATCAGTTCACCATTCGCTTCCTGTCCGCCGTTTTTAGATTTAAAATAATTTTTAAACAGCGTCTCCATATCGTGGCTGAGGTTAATTTCACCCGGATGGCTCTCGTCGTTTTCCAGGCTTTTCACTTTCGGAATCAGGTGGACAATCCCGCTGTGGGACTGGTAGAGCCGTTTCCTTTCATCTGCTTTCAGAAAAGTTTCGCTTTCTAAAGTAAGTTCTACGAAAGTATCCTGGTTTTGGGTAAGCCAGTCGACGGTTTTTTCAATATCGTCGAAGCTTTTTCTTTCAAGGCATTTGCCGTTTTTCAGGGCAATTTTTTCATAGGAAACAGGCCGGCCGGGTTCCGCGTCGATAAGAGCGACATATTTTGCCTGTCCGGCTTCACTGAAACTGTAGCAAAGCGGAGAGGAAGAATACACCACCGGCTTTTCTTCCGTTCCGATGTTCTGGAAACGGTGGAGGTGTCCCAATGCCGTATATTGGATCTGCGGCGGGATAATGTCCGAAAACACAAGATCGGCATTTCCAATTTTGATGGGCTTTTCACCTTCCGGCTCTTCCAGGATGGGTGCCCCTTTTTTATTCATGTACAAATGGGTGATCAACAGATTGATTCCATTTTCGTCACAGAAATCATCCGCATTTTTTTGCCAGTGCCCTGCCAGGACTTTATTGAGTTCAGCTTCCTTGTCTTCGCCAAAGTATTGCTTCAGCCTGATTTCGTTGGCATAAGGCGTATGGAGAATTCTTACCGGATAAGACAGGCCTTTCAGTTCCACTTCTATAAAACCTTCCGCCGATTTTGAAACTTTAAAATGTTCCAGCTCAAAACAGCTGATGGCCGCTTTGGGATGGCCGATCAGGATGATGCCGCATTCCCGGGCCAACGGATCGGGCGCATCGATCAGGCTCGGCGAATCATGGTTTCCGGAAATGGCAATTACCGGGCGTTTCCCGTTTAAGGAAAGCCGCTTCAGGGTTTTATAAAAAAGTTCCACCGCTTCGACCCCGGGATTGAAGTTATCAAAAAGATCGCCGGCGATCAGAATCAGATCAGCATTTTGTTCATCGGCAATCTGAATGATCTCGTCCATTACCGAAACCTGTTCTTCCAGTCTTGAAAAGCGGTCCAGGCGTTTGCCCAGATGCCAGTCGGCAGTATGCAGAATTTTCATAAGGTAAATGTAAAGAAGATAAATGAAAAGCAAGGTGAATGTAAAAATATTATTATTGCTATTTTTGCTAAAATAAATACCATGAAACATCTACTGATCGTACTTGCTGTTTTGTTTTCCTTTTTTGTGAAAGCTCAAAATCTTGAAAAGCTCTCTAAAGAAATCAACGATGAAGGAATAGCTCTGTATCGCAGCGAAATGGCAAGCTGGAACGGCACAGATATTTTCATTGAAAATTATAAAAACCGCGAAAATATCGGTGGCTACTTTTCATACCTGGATAACGGTATTCCCAAGTGTCTTTTTTTCTCTAAAACAGAAAAAGTGATTGGTACGATTTCATTTCCTGCCAATTATAATCCGAAAGATGCAAAGCTTGATCTTACGGAAAGAAATTTTACGCCTCAGGAAACTGAATACTTTACCATACGGCAGAATGCTTTAAAGATAATAAAGAATGATATAATCTTTAAAGTGTACAAAGATACCAGCCTTAATATTGTTCCACTGATCAGAAATAACGTCAGGAAAGTCTATGTTCTGACGGGATCTTCCGCCGGTAATATTGTCGTGTTCGGAAATGATTATCTTATCACATTTGATCATAATAATGAGGCGATAAATGTTGAAAAACTTCACAACAGTATGATCGTTCAAAAAATCAATGATGAAAAGATCGGACAAACGATAAGCGGAGTGCACAGCCATGTTATTGAAAACTGGCAGACCATTACGCCAACCGATATTTGTACATTGATGCTTTATCAGAAATTTACAGGATGGGAGGGTTATACAACGGTTTCTAAGAAATTCGTCAGTATTTGGAATTCGAACAATAAGCTTGTGATTATGAAAACGGAAAACTTCAAAGATATGACAGAAAATATTCTTAGAAATAAAAAAGAAAAGCCTCAATCGGAAAATAAAGAGAAATAGGTACTGGTTTTATTTAAGGATTAATTTTTATCAAATATCAATTTATATCTACTTTTACAGCATGGAACAACAATCAAAAGATCCCCTTCACGGAAAAAGGCTGGATGCCATTCTGGAAGAATTGGTAGCCTATTACAATGGGTTTGAAAAACTCGGTGAGCAGATCAATATCCGGTGCTTTACCGATAATCCGAGTATTAATTCCTCATTGAAATTCCTGAGAAAAACGGACTGGGCCCGGGCCAAAGTGGAAAGCCTGTACCTTTTTATGCTTCGTGAAAAGAAGCGTAATGAAGCCGGAAAGCAAAAGTAAAAACATTACTGCAGAGACTGCTTTTAACCTCCTATTTCTTCGGTCAATGATTTCAAAAGCAGTATCTTTGTGCTGTTAATCGTGATGGAATTCACGAAAAAAAGAAAAAATATGACAATCGAAAACAATCATGTTGTAGCTGTAAGTTACATACTTCACACAATCGAAGAAGATGGAAGTAAGGTTCTTGTAGAAGAAACAACAGCAGAAAATCCGCTTACATTTCTGTACGGTGTGGGAATGATGATTCCAAAGTTTGAGCAGAATATCCATGGTATGAAAGCAGGCGATAAAACCGCTTTTACCATTCAGCCTGAGGAAGCTTACGGTGAAAAACAGCCGGACGCTATTGCCCAGCTGCCGATCGACATGTTCAATGAATCCGGAGTTCCTCCTGTTGGAGCTATTTTGCCTTTATCCGACAACCAGGGTAATAATTTCCAGGCATTTGTAGTAGAAGTTACACCGGAAGCGGTCATTGCAGATCTTAATCACCCAATGGCGGGAAAAGTATTGGATTTCCAGGTAGAAATTCTGAATACGCGTCCAGCAACGGAAGAAGAACTGTCTCACGGCCATGCGCACGGGATCGACGGAAACGAAGCTCACTAAAATACAATGTCCGGTTCTGCCGGACATTTTTGTTATACAATATGCACAAGTTGCAAATTGTGTAAACCTATAATCTAAAAAGCGGGTATCAATGGTGGCTGAGCAGAGCCGAAGCCATATTAATAGTTTAATTTAGCCTTAAAATTTTTACCATAAAAGTCATAAAAAGCTTTACCACAAAAGTCACAGAAGATTTTAGCTTTCTGCTTTGCTTATATTTTAAAACGTAGGAGAAAAGCAATTTTTATTGGTATTTTGTTTAGCTACTGTCCGGTGTCTGAGCAAGCGAAACCACACCATAATCCGTGAAAATCCGTGCAATTTGTGGGAGAGTTAACCCATCCTTAGAAACTATTCTAAAAATATTCCGCTTACATAGAACCAGCGGTTATGAACCATTTTGAAAGTAGATAATTCATGATGGATTTGCGGCGCTCCGTCTTCATCCGTATAAAACGCTTTGAATTCAACCTTATTGGCATTGGGTATATTGACAATTTCCAGTTTTGTCCAGGTATTGATTACTCCCCATTCGTATAAATCTTTGCGGTTATGGTATTTTCTTTTGCTGGGAAGAGTCGTTTCCATCAAGTAATCGCCATTGGGGATGGCAAAGGCAGCAAACCTTGAACGCATCAGGGCCTCGGCGGTCGGTGCATTCTTTTCTCCGGTATGGCAAGGCTGGCAGCAATTTTCGTAAGTTTTTCCGGAACAGCAGGGACAATTCATTTTTATATTTTAAAAGCAAAAGTCTTAAAATTTTCCGGATATTTCAAACCCACATTCATTTCACGAACTAACCGACCACCCTTTATTGCAACAATCTTTTTTTCTGGGTTTCGAATTCTGCATCGGTAATGACCCCCTGATCGTGAAGTGCTTTTAATTGTGTCAGCTGATCAATATTTGAACTGGTATTTCCGGTGATGGTCTGTTGATGGCCTTCTTTGTTTGATAAAGCCCATATTAACGCGCCCGCCCAGCCGATGAGTGACCATCCTAAAAATAAATTTAATGCGAAGATAGCACCCGTATTGGACTTTTTTCTGCTCAATGCAATAAATGTCGGGACAAAATATGAAGGGATGAAAATGAGAAGAATCAGTATATGTTGCCAGGAAATACTTAAAAGGGTTAAACAGCTCATGTGTATTAAAATTTTTAGGTTAGAAATCAGATAGTCAAATATATTTATTTTATCATTAAATGATCATAAAAAAAGCATCCAAAAAATGGATGCTTTCCAAAAATTATTTAATAAAACCTCTGTTTCTCAGCAAAGGCTTGATATCCGGATCGTGTCCTGTAAAATCCCGGAATGCCTGATTGAGGTCTACGGAATTTCCTACGGAAAGAATGTATTTTCTGAAACGGTCACCGTTTTCCCTTGTCAGTCCTCCATTGTTGCTGATCCATTCCCAGGCGTCATTATCCAGAGTCTCAGACCACAGATAGGCGTAATATCCGGCAGAATATCCGCCGCCCCAAATGTGGGCAAAATAAGGCGTGTGGTATCTCGGCGGAACGGTAGCTAAGGTAAATCCGTGTTTTGCCAGCGATTGTTTTTCAAAATCTAATACAGGAATCAGCTGACTGTCATTGGTTACCGTATGCCAGTCCATGTCGAGTTCGGCCGCTGAAACCAGCTCGGTAGTCATATAACCCTGGTTAAAGGTTGCCGCTTTTTTGATTTTATCAACCAGCGATTGCGGAATCGGCTGTTTGGTCTCATAATGAAGGGCATAATTTTTCAGCACCACCGGATCCAGCGCCCAGTGTTCGTTGATCTGGGAAGGAAATTCCACAAAGTCCCGCGGAACATTGGTTCCTGAAAGGGAAGGGTATTTCTGGCTCGCAAACATCCCGTGAATGGAGTGCCCGAATTCATGGAAAATCGTTGAAACATCATCATAGCTGATCAGCGAAGGTTTTCCGGGAGCTGGTTTCTGGTAATTGTAACAGTTGACGATCACCGGTTTTGTACCCAGTAAGTAGGATTGTTCCACAAAGTTGCTCATCCAGGCCCCGCCGTTTTTGGAATCCCTTGTGTAAAAATCCAGGTAATAAATCGCCAGTGATTTTCCGTCGTGATCAAAAACTTCATAGGTTACGACATCCGGGTGGTAAACCGGAAGATCCGTTCTTTTCTTGAAGGTCAGTCCGTAGAATTTCTCTGCAGCGAAGAAAACCCCTTTTTCCAGTACGGTGGTAATTTCAAAGTAGGGCTTAATCTGGCTTTCGTCCAGATCAAATTTGGCTTTTCTTACCTGCTCGGCATAGAAATTCCAGTCCCATGGTTCTACTTTGAAACCTCCTTTTTGCTGATCGATCAGATCCTGGATGTCTTTGGCTTCCTGTCTTGCCGTTTCTACAGCGGGAGTGGCGATCTGGTTCATAAGTTTGGTCGCCGCTTCCGGGTTTTTGGCCATCTGGTCCTGCAGTTTCCATTCTGCAAAACTTTTCTTACCCAGAACCTGTGCTTTTTTCAGCCTAAGCTTTGCCAGCTTCTCAATGGTTTCCCGGGTATCGTTCGCGTCACCTTTCTCAGCTCTCATCCAGGATGCTTTGAAGAGTTTTTCCCGGGTATTCCTGTTTTTCAGATTTTGTAAAAGCGGCTGCTGGGTGGTATTCTGTAAAGCCAATAAATACTGACCCGGTTTTCCTGCATTTTTCGCATCGCTTGCTGCTGCTGCAATTTCGTCTGCTGAAAGTCCGTCGAGTTCCTTGGCATCGTTAAAGAATACACCGCCCTGCTTTCTGGCTTCCAGCAATTTGTTGGAATACTGGGTAGACAGGGAAGCCAGTTCCTGATTGATCTGCTTCAATTCTTCCTTGTCTGATGCAGAAAGATTGGCTCCGGCGATTTCAAAGTTCTGTTTGTAATACTGCAGCAGCCTTTTGCTCTCAGCATCCAGTCCGTTTTCAGAGATCGCCTTTATTCTTTTATACAGGTTTTCATTCAGGTACATTTTATCGGAATGGGCTGCGAAAACCGGGGCATATTCTTCATCCAGGGCCTGTAAGGTAGGATTGGTATTGGCACTGGTAAGGTTGGAGAATATAATCATCGCTCTTTTCAGTACCTCGCCGCTTTTTTCCAGGGCCACGATGGTATTTTCAAAAGTAGGTGCCTGAGAGTTGTTTGCTATTTGTAAAATCTCGGCGTCGTGCTGCTTTAATCCAAAATCAAAAGCCGGTTTGAAATGTTCGTTTTTAATCTTATCGAATTCAGGAGCTTCATACTGAAGCTTGCTTTTTTTCATCAAAGGGTTGGAGGCAAGCGATGCGTCGGGCACCGGGATTTCCTTGCCGGTATCGGTGTTTTTCATTGTTGTACAGGATTGATTAAATGCTAGTGCAGAAATTAATAATACTGATGAAATCTTCTTCATAAATTATTTATTAATAAAGCATAAAGATATTAAAACTTATGTTATCATTACAGCCGCAAGATCTGAATTGGAAAAATAAAGTCTTTCGGAGACAGGCAGGAATTTGCTAAAACAAGATAAAAGCCAACCTTTGGGGTATTAAAATTCATTATAAAGATGAGTTCCAGCAACCTCACAGTTTTTCGAAACCTGTGAGGTTTTAGGCTTCAAGAAGAACTTTCCTGAAGTTCAACAGCTTTCTCCATATCATAAAAATAATCGGACTTGCGTGGGTCTGTAGAGCACAGAAGTTGATTTCCGATTTTAATGCTTTTCACATTGTTTTTTAAAGGAAAAATTCATCTGAAAAATCTTTATTATGATCCTGATTCTATAATTATTCAGGCAGATGTAATATTTTTTATACCTTAGTTGTCACTAAATAATAAGACATTAATCAAATAAATCGATAAACATGAAATCGCAAACTATTTTTATATTTTCAGCCTTTCTATTGTTGGCCTCCTGTGAAAAGCATGACCGAAGAGACCGGGTGAATGAAAACGGAACTTGGGTTGAAAAGGTAGTCAGCAAAGACAATGGCCCGATGAGGGAAAAAACGGTAACAGGGGATTTTGACGAAATTGAAGTTTCCCAATCCATCTCCGCGGAGGTCATCAAATCAGATGTTGAAAAGGTAGTAATCTCTGCTCCTCAGAATATCATCGATGAGGTTTTGGTGGATAACAGCGGCGGCGAGCTGCACATCCACTACAAGTCTGGAATCAGGGTAATGAACACCCACAATGTTTCCGCAAAAATTTATACCAAAGATTTTTCAAAGCTGAATGTCAATTCTGCAGCTTCTGTTACGGTTAAAGATAAATTTGTACAGGATAAAATGAAAGTGGAAGTTTCAAGTTCGGCATCGGTTTCCGGTGATCTGGAAGCCAATGATTTTGATATTTCGATCGACAGCAGCGGAAGTTTTGACGGTAAAATCTGGGCGGTAGACCTTGATGTGAATGCTTCATCAGCCGCAAGTATCGATCTATCGGGAAAATCCAAAAATGCCGAAATCAGTGCTTCTTCGGGAAGCAGCATCTCCGCTAAAAATGTGGTGGTACAAAACCTGAAAGCGGAATCTTCCAGCGGAGCAAGCGTAGACATCAGTGCTTCCTCTTCTATTAAGGCAGAAGCCTCTTCAGGCGGAAGTCTCAGCATTTACAAAAGAGGAAATATAACCAATATTACCAAAGAAGAAAGCAGCGGCGGAAGCGTAAGCATTCAATAATCAGCTTTATCTTTCTCTTCATCATCCATGGAAGAGTCTTCCCATTGTTGGTTGTCAAAATTCAGATTATCATAAGCGAGCAGTTCCTCCTCTCTCTGGAGGATCTCTCTTGTGGTAAAAAGATGGATTTCGTCATCATCTTCCGACTTGGCCAGCCTTCTGATGGAAGCCTTGTCAATGGTCATGAACCTTTGCCCCAGACGCCTTGCGGAATATTTCCGCATTCCGGTTTCATGAAGGACATCTACTGCCATATCGACGGCGGTTCCTAATGTTTCCCGGTAAATATTGTTGATGCCGTTATTCAGGTATTCATAAGCATCAATCCGGTTTTTGGCGCGGACAAATATCTTTACCTTGGGATAATTTTCCCTTACCACATCGGCCACAAATTTATTGTCTTCCGGATCGTCAAGACACAGGACGAGTATTTCCGCATCTTCAATTCCCGCAGCGCGTAGGGTGGGGATTTTCGTGGCATCTCCATAGTATACCTTAAAACCGTAGCTTCTCAGCAGTTTCACCCGGTCCGAATCCCGGTCCAGAACCGTTGCCGAAATTTTATTGGCTTTTAAAAGCCGGCCTACCGTACTTCCGAAATGCCCGAAACCGACAATGATGATCTTTTTCTGGCGGATATTTCCATCCAGGATATTAAAATCGTTTTCTACATCCGGTATTCCCTTAATAAATCTAGGAGTGATAAGTTTATCGTTGATAATGAGCAGAAAAGGGGTAATGCACATGGTAATCGCCGTTACCGCCATCATCTGGGCGTTCAGCTCAGAGCTCAGCAGGTAAAGATTGGAAGCATAATTAATTAGGACAAAAGCGAATTCCCCCACCTGCGAAAGCGCAAAAGCATAAAATAAACTTTGCGGGGTATCGATCTTGAAAAACTTCCCGATCATGTAAAGGACCATAAATTTGATAACCAATACCGCGAACACCGTACTGAAGATAAAGATCGGATCTTCTGCAATGATATTAAAATTCATGGTAGAGCCGACGCTTACAAAAAAGACGGCCAGCAATAATCCTTTAAAAGGATCGATCTGTGCTTCAAGCTCGTGCCGGAACTCGCTGTTAGCCAGCATGACGCCTGCAAGGAAAGCGCCTAACGCAGGAGAAAGACCGATCGCAATCATCAGTTCGGAAACACCGATCACAAGAAACAGGGAAGAGGCGGTCAGCAGTTCGGTCATCCCGGATTTTGAGACATACCTTAGGAAAGGCACAAAAACATACCTTCCCAACAGGATGAGAAGCGCAACCCCGAGGATTACCGTAGCGAATTGCATCCACTGCGGAAGGTTCTGGATGATTACATGGATTTCGTTATCATTGTTGCTTACCTTATGATGGGCCATCAGCGGCAGGATGGCAAGAATGGGGATTACCGCAATATCCTGAAACAGTAATGTTGAAAAAGAAGCTTCGCCGGCCAGCGTATTCAGGTTGTTTTTTTCCTGAAGGGTCTGTAGAACGATTGCGGTGGAAGACAGGGCAAAACACATCGCAACAGCCACTGCTTTATCGACCTTCCAGCCCGCCCATAAGAAAACCACAAAGAGCAGGGAAATGGTGAGAAGCATCTGCGTCATGCCGAGGCCGATGATCTTTTTCCGCATTTCCCAGAACTTCCGGGGCTCCAGCTCCAGCCCTACCAGAAACAAGAGCATGATCACCCCAAATTCGCTGGCATGCATAATGTCATCCACGTTTCTGCCGGTCAGCTTCAGGACATACGGCCCGATGATGATTCCGCCTGCAATATATCCGATCACGGAGCTCAGCCCGAATTTTCTGGCCAGCGGAACCATAATGATGGCAACGCCCAGAAAGAGCAGGGTATTCATTGCTAAGCTTGTTTCCATATTTTATTGATTCAAAAGTTCTACAAACTGCTTTTTATGCAGGATAATTTCTTTTTTTGAAAGCTTGTTGGCTTCGTAAACGATTTTTATATTTTTGATGTTGGCTTTAAAAACACTCAATGAGACAATCAGGCCGCTGATCAGCTCTTCTACCGTAAAATTATAAGTGCCTTCTTTGCTGAAAGACCGTTCTTTACCTCCGGTGGTTACCAGAATATAGACTTCTTTGCCTTCCAGCGGATTGTGTTCTTTTTCTTTCAGCCATTCGCGGTCGAAGACTTCATCAATCCATAATTTTAAAAGGGGAGGGGTGCCGAACCAGATCAGAGGAAACTGAAAGATAAAACGGTCGTAATTCCCGATTCTTTTTCTTTCCCTGAAAGCGGCAATATGGAAATCCGGATATTCTTCATAGAGATCCCGAAGGGTAAAGTGCTGATGACGGACGTAGAAATTGATGAGTTCCGCATTCGAATTGGAATGCTCCAGATAAGGGTGTGCAAAAACTACCAATGTCTTCTTCATAACCTGTTTTTAGTAAATATAATGAAAAATTTTTGAAGTAAAAATGGAATTCAGGCATGTTTATTAATTTTTAATATTGAAATAATACGTTTATATTATCATTAATCAAACTGAAGAGTGAAAAAATTATTTTTTTAATTAAATATTTAAAATTTAAATTACTGCTGTTTTATCAATAAAAAAAATCGGCCATTAATTAATGACCGATTTATATTTATATTCAGGTAGAGAACTTTTAACTTTTATTACCATTTTGCATCATGATCTTTCAAGTTAAATATTAGTTATACTATCTGGTTAGTAATTGAAGATCAATTGCTTTTTTTATAAGGCATAAAAAGCAATTCCTTCATAAGTATAACCGGAATAGGACTGGAAAGAAGTGGTATAGTAATGATCTCCTCTCTTTCTTCCGTAATATTGGTAGATCGGACGGCTGCCGCTAACCTGCGATGGATAAGCATAAAACTCTATGCCTTCTGATACATAGCCGGCAGGAGCTCCGGGTGCTGTTGCATAATAATGATCAGTTCCGTTCCAGTATCTGTAAACTGCAACTGTGCTTGGTGCCTTATAATTATATGCTCTGAAGTCTACCCCTTCATATCCATATCCGCCGTAGGCTCCGGGAGTTTTTGTATAATAATGATCGGTCGTACTTCCGTTATAATATCGGTGAATATCAATCGGAACGTATTCCATCTGAACTTGGTTATCAATTAAATATTGATCGATATAAGCTTTTAAAGAAGCTTTTTTAGCCGGATCATCTACAAGATCATATAATTTCAGTACCCCTTGCTCGGCAATATCTACAAATACGGAATTTTCAGGCGTACATGAACTCTGCCAGTTGGCAATATTTACACTTGGAGTGGATTGATCCATACTTATCGTTCCCAATAAAGATTTTGTTGGATCTCCTCCGTACGATCTGTAAGATAACGTTCTGTTAAAATTCTTGGATGCAGAAGATGTATCAACATTATTGTTGACATTGATATTAAATACGTTTAATGCACTTACCTTTACTCCTACTTCAGAAGCATTTTTTCTGTTTTCATTGCTTGTTTCAGAACGGAACATTACGTCAAGTTTTCCCCCTATATAAATATCTGTAAGAACATGAGTTCCATAATATTGTACGATCTCCTGAGGAGTCATGGTTTGGAGTGCCTGGGTAAACTGAGGAGTCAGATAGTTTTTTAAATTACCAGCTGTAGGATTTATGAATTTATGTCTTTTTTGTTTAATTAAAAGATGATAGCTACCGTAGATGTATTTCCCGTCAAATTTACTATTATTTGTTAAAGATCCATTGAAAGAAGCGGTTATAGATTGTTTGAACAATGAAAATGTTCCGCCCAAATCTAGTTTTGATGTTACATTTTTTGCATATTCGTATGCATTTTCCCCATAATTTTCTTTATAATCCTGAAAAGCAGTCGGTGTACTTTCAATACCACTTGTGAGTTGGTAGACATCTATTACCTGATTCCCCGTGGAACTTTCAACAGCATAACTTTTGGTAACGTCGTATCCTGAACCAAGATAGCTGTATTCCGAAGTATACTTTGCGGATAATGATTTAGACGATTTGCCAAGATTCAGACTTTCATTTGTCTCCTCCAAAATTTCATTGGTACTGCATGAAAGTACCCCTAAAAGAAGCATTGCTGCAGGAGCAAGCCTTAAAGTTTTTCTCATAAATAAAGTATTTTTGATGATTATCAGTCGCAAAAATAAAAGGTCTTTTATGAAGAAAAAACTTGTGTGTTACATAATATTTTATATCACTAAAAAGTGTATTATAAGAGTGTGTTAGTTGCAATACTTTGGTATACTTAAACTTACAAATGTATTGCTGTTTAGTATAAAAATTTGAAAATGACAAAAATCAGGTTGGTAATTTGTTACCATCCTCCCGAAGCACCGCCGCCGCCGAAGCTTCCGCCACCGCCAAAGCCTCCGAAACCACCGCCTCCGCCTCCGGAACTTCCGCCACCAAATCCACCGCCGAAGCTTCCCGGGAAAGGGAAGAATCCGCCCGGATAGTTTCGGCGTCCTCTTCTGGAAATAATTACATCGTCGTCGTCACCGCCGCCGCCTTTTCCGCCGCCCCTGTTTCCGAAAAGGATGGCCAGAAGGATGAAAATGACAAAGGCAATGATGATGATCTTCGTAAGGCTGCCGTTGCCGCTGTTTTCCTGATTGTTCAGCGGTTTGAATTTTCCCTGAACCGCTTCCATAATGGCCGAAGTGCCCCGGTTAATACCCTCGTACCATTCGCCCTGCTTGAAGTGGGGCGTCACGATATAATCTAAAATCTGTCCTGCGACGGAGGCCGTCAGATATTGCTCAACAGCACGGCCCTGCTGGATCGACATGGTATGATCTTCGGTGGCTATTAAAAAAACAACCCCGTTGTCCACGTTCTTTTTTCCGATGCCCCATTTCTCTCCGAACATCGTGGCCAGAAAATTCACATCTTCTCCTTTGGTCGAAGGAATGATAATGACTTCAATTTCGGTTGAGGTAGAATCTGCAAAAGCAATCAGCTTTTTATTCAGGGCCTCTTTTTCCTGTGGTTTCAGCAGATTGGCTTCATCGAAAACAGGATAGAGAACAGCCGGTTTTGCGGGAACCGTGTACTGGGCCGCTACAAAACTGTAAAAGCAAATGAATAAAAATGAAACAACTATTTTAAGAGAACGTAATTTCATTAGGCAGTTCATTGTGGTTTTCTCCTGTTACGGGAAAATATTTTTTTAGTTCAAGGCCGGTTTCAAGAATCCCGCTTTTTAAAGCTTTGTAATAATTTCCTTTCGCAAATTCAGACGTGATATAGTCGTGCAGATGATTCCAGAAAGACTGGTTGACTTGCTTGTGAATGCCGGTATCCCCGATGATCGTCAGGTACTTCCGTTCGAAATTAATATGAAAGAGCACGGCATTTTTTTCTGCCGTTTTATTCAGGCAGAGTTCTTCGAAAACCCTGAAGGCAATTTTGGCATTGTCTCCATCCGTATTCGTATCAATATGCACCCTGATTTCACCGGTAGAATGTTCTTCTGCCGACTGGATAGCTTCCACGAGGGAAGCAATCTGCTGATCCG
>JAKOOG010000165.1 GCA_022701545.1 Weeksellaceae bacterium
GACTTTTTGCCCACGCTTTCTCTTTTTGTACCTTGAATTGTAATAGATTTCATTTATAAAAATTTAAAAAATTGTTTCAATTTGACTTTGCAAACCTTTAATTATCAATTAGATAATAAATTTACTACTAATGGATTGGTGCTCATGAACCATCTTCATTACGTCTGCAAATAATGGGGCGCAAGATAGCACTTTTATTTTAGATGACAAATTATTTTTAACAGGAATTGAGTCAGTTACAATCACTTCCAGCAATTTCGAGTTTTCAATATTATCATAAGCTTTGCCCGAAAGTACACCGTGTGTTGCCATGGCCCGTACGGATTTTGCTCCTTTTTCCATCAGGATATCTGCGGCTTTGCAAAGCGTTCCTGCCGTATCGATCATATCATCGATAAGGATCACATTTTTTCCTACCACATCTCCGATCAGGAACATCTCTTCTACTACATTGGCTTTTTTTCTTTCTTTGTAGGCAATTACTACATCTGCACCCAGGTGGCCTGCATAGTTTTTCGCTCTTTTAGCACCTCCCATGTCCGGAGAAGCAATGGTAAGATTCTCGAGGTTCAGGTTTCTGATGTAGTCTACGAAAATAGTAGATGCATATAAATGATCTACCGGAATTTCAAAGAAGCCCTGAATCTGATCGGCGTGAAGATCCATGGTCATGATTCTTGTCGCGCCTGCTGCGGTTAGAAGATTGGCAACCAATTTGGCACCGATCGGTGCTCTTGGCTTATCTTTTCTGTCCTGTCTTGCCAGCCCGAAATAAGGAAGCACTACGGTAATGCTTTTGGCAGAAGCTCTTTTTGCAGCATCAATGATGAGAAGAAGCTCCAATAAATTGTCTGCCGGCGGGAATGTAGATGCTATCAGAAAAACCCTTCCTCCTCTTACGGATTCATCCAGAACCGGCTCGAATTCCCCATCGCTGAATGTCTGAAAGTTGATTTTCCCTAGTTCCTTCCCATAATATTGGGCAATTTTTTCCGCCAA
Organism: Weeksellaceae bacterium; assembly: GCA_022701545.1. Taxonomy (GTDB): domain Bacteria; phylum Bacteroidota; class Bacteroidia; order Flavobacteriales; family Weeksellaceae; genus Chryseobacterium. The sequence goes on from JAKOOG010000165.1 coordinate 1,000, forward strand.
GTCCCTGCTGGTCCTTGTGCAAAATAGATAACTTAACTGATCGGCCATTTTTACTTTTTAAAGATTTGCAAATTTAAAAAAAAACCACAAGAATTACTCCTTGTGGCTTCTAAGTTTTTATTTTACCTGTTATTAAGGGAATTTAACTCCCGAATATTTGTTAGGATCTACCTGTGGCAATGTAGATTTATACTTATCATTAATTGTCTTGATAAATTCATTGGCAATAATCGCATATCCTCTTCCGGTAAGGTGAATACCATCTAGCGAGAAAGCGCCTCCACTTACAAATTTAGCTGTATATTTTACACCGTCAAAAGTGATTCCCGACTTGCCGTTAAGCTCTACCATTTTGGCATTAGAATCCATAAATGCCAAGCCATATGTATCAGCAAATGTCCTGATGGAAGTATTATAAGCATCTGTTGCCGTTTTTACGTAGCCGGCTTCTGTTCTTGTTAAAACATGCTGGTTTTGCAATGGATAAGAGATCCCGTAAATATTTACAGGTGATGGCACGCCCGGAGCCGTAGTTCCGATAACAGAGCTTGTTGTAAGAAGAAGATAGTCTTCCGCCGTTGCCTGCCTGGCCTGCCCATAGATCTGCCCGAAAACAGTTGCTGTAGCAACTCCTAAAGAAGGCGTTAAAGCAAGGGTCAGCTGAGCTGAAAGATCGGTCAGCGAGTTGTCTTTAATCAGAACAGGATTGGCAGAGGTAGAAGACAGAAGATTGATTCTATCTCCGGCTCCGAAGGCCGTAAGCGCCTGCTTCAAAGGACCATACAAGCTTGTATTCAGCGTATTTATATTTGAACCCAATACGGCAGGAGTAAGAGGATTATAAGGAACTGTGGTAAAGTACGGAATTGAAGTTACATAAGGAACATTGGCAATTACACCTTTTGTAGCCCCAACACTTTTAAGACCATCCAAAACAGCTTTAATGGAACCTGCCACAACATTCGGATCTGAGATATCGTTAGACCTGTACGTTGCAGGGCTCGCACCTGTTCCCGTCTGTACAGTAGCCGCCGTATAGGTAGTGACGCCTCCTGCAGTCTGGGAATTTGTTCCGCCGTTAATTGCATAAAACAACACATCATTGCTTCCTATCCAAAGCGAAAAGAAAGTAGGGTTCTGAGCCATTGCATCTGCCAAAACCGAAGTAGTGGACGATGAGGCAAATCTCACAAAATAAGGATTGGCGGTTCCGGTGGCAAGACCGGCCAGGCTCCCATATCCGGATGCTACCAAATGATATGATTTAGCTCCCGGTACTCCCATATTTTGATAAGGCCTTCCTGAAGACACATTGTCCAAAGCTCCTCCTGCAGCACTTGGAACAGGGGTTAAACTTCCGTTAACCAATTGAAGAGTAAGCTTGCCTCCAAACCCCGGAAGGCCTGTAAACCCGCCGATATTATTTGGCATCAAAGGCTGTTTAAAATCTCCCCCGCCTGCAAGTTTCATCTGTGCAGCAATCATCGAAGGATATGATTCATTTTGTCCATCCTGGTAAAGAGCACCGTCTCTATAGCCTGACGTCAGGGAATTTCCTAAAGCTATATAGGTTTTGAAATTGGCTTCTCCGGAAGTTACCACCACATCGTTTACATCGTTGTCAAATTCATCCTCGCAGCCTGTTGTAAAAAGCAGGGCGGTAATAGCGAATGTAGAAATTATAATTTTTTTCATAGTCTTCAATTAAAATGGATTGTAAGATAAACCAAGGCCTAAATAGAATGCTGTTGCTTTAGCCTGTCCGTAGAAGCCGAGTGTTTTGTTGTTTACATTTCTTGCCTGCGGCATGGCGTAACCTCCGGCTACATCTACCCCGAACTGTTTCAATTTAAACCCGACCCCTCCGGTTACAACATACGTATTAAAAGAAGGTGTTTCCGGGATGAAATGATCATCGGAATAAGGTGATTCGTCATAGTAAGCTCCCAAACGTCCGTAGATCATATCGGAAAATGCATATTGGGTTCCCAGCCTGAAGGTTTTGGAATTCCTGAAGTTCTTAGGAGAAACAGAGACCGTAGGATCTGCCTGGTTCCCGACCGGTGCTTTGGCAAAATCAAGGGTCAGCTGGGTATATCGGGACCATCCGTGATAATTGAAATCTGCTGATACCAACCATTTCGGAGTTACCTTATACGTCAAACCTACCGTATATTCCTCAACCAGAGGTAAAGTTGCTGTAAAGCCGTCTTTCCCTGAAGTATCTAAGCCCAGCAAAGGATAAATGGAAGTGGAAGGGAACTTAAACGTTGCCGTTCCGTCTTTAGCCTTCATATCAACCGGCGAACGGTAAGCCACACTTACATCGAGTTTAGGATCAGGTCTGAAATAAAACCCGAATCCGTATCCGTGTCCGCTTGCTTCACTATCGAGGTTAACCTGCCCTCCGAACTGCGTTACGGCTTTGTCCCAGTTTACGCTTCCTTTTGCATAAATATAGCTTGCCCCGAAAGCCAGCCAGTCGTTGAATTTATAGGAAACCATGGGTTGGAAATAGAAGCTCTTTAGTTCAAGCCTCTGAACCATTTCTTTTCCTTCCCAATCGTTCGGCCACTCGATGGTGCTTCCGAAAGGGGTGGAGAAACTGAAACCTACGGACAACTTTTCGATCGGTTTATAAGTGATCGCCGCATAAATAGGGGTCCCTATCGGATTGTCCGTTTCCGTACTCTGCAGCGTGTTCGTATTCTGGAATGTTATTTTATTGCTTGCTCCGAATCCTCCTGCCACAATACTTAGCTTTGAAGGAATGAACGACATCCCCGCAGGGTTGAAGAACGTTACACTCGCATCTTCAGCATGCGCACTGGTGTGTGCCATGGCCAATTGTCTCACCCCCTGCAGAGAAACCCTGAAGCCCCCTGCGTAAGATAGAACGCCTGCCAATACTGCAGTTGATACTAATATTTTTTTCATAGACTATTATTATATAACCCAAATATAAAATTATTTTGGTTACACCTGTTAATAAATCATAAAATTTTAAACATTATCTTAAAAGAAAATTATGTTTAAAATAACACCTTACCGGAATTAAATTTAAAACAATCATTACTAAAGCGTTACTTAAAACAAAATTACCCGACCGGCAATTCGTTTAACATTAAACATGACGGTTCCCGAATATTTGATTATTTTAGACCTTATAAAGATAAAAATCATAAATTTGCAAATTAAATATATAATAATATGAGTTGTGGATGTAAAACATCCGGCGATTCTGCACATTCTTGCGGACCCAAGAAGACCGCGAATGGCTGTGAAAATGTAAATACCTGTGGTAATAGTTATAAATTAAGTGTTTTCGACTGGCT
>JAKOOG010000289.1 GCA_022701545.1 Weeksellaceae bacterium
CCTTAAATATCAGATAATTTCTTTTATGATTTTGTTAAAAAGATATTTCATTTAAAATCAGATCATAAAAAAATCCCCGCCTTGTCAGACGGAGACTCAATTTATTAATTCCTGTTTTATTTTTCAAAAACAGCGTAATCGCCGGGTTTGAACTGAAAGGCTTTGCCTTCATCGAAGTTCCTTTTGCTTTTATCAAAAACATTTTTAAATGAACCTGATACGTGCTCATCTTCAATGGTAAAATTCACCGGTTCTTTTGACATATTTAAAACCACCAACACTTCTTTACTTCCGTTCTTTCGTACATAGGCCAGGATTTTATCGTTGGCCGTGGTGTTCAGAAGATAAGTAGCAACATTGGGATCCCCTCCCCTCAGAGCAGGATTGGAGGATTTAAGATCCAGCAAGGTCTTATAAAAGTCTGCTGCCTGATAAGTATTGGTCCACTGGATCGGATCTTTTTCAAAGAATTCCAGGCGTTTCATATTCGGCAGCTCCTGTCCTGAATACAGCAGTGGAACGCCGTTCCAGGTGGCGGAAAACACAGCCATCGGTTTTGTAATCACGCCGTATTTTTCGTATTCCGTGCCGTTCCAGGAGTTTTCGTCGTGGTTGGTTGTAAACCAAGCCCGCATGGAGTTATCGCCGATGGCAGAATATTTTCTTAATAAATCCGTCAGTTCATGAAGCGGTTCGTTATTCTTGTAATAGTCGGCCGATTTATGCATCCATTTCCATGAATAGCTGGCATCGAAGACTTTACCGTAGTCCGGGTTTTCAAGTTCGTCATATTCTCCCAGCCAGAACAGCGGCTTGAGTTTTTCCACTTCGGGACGCGCCTGTTCCCAGAAATCCACTTCCACCCAGGAAGCGAGATCGCACCGGAATCCATCGATATTGGTTTCCTTCACCCAGTATTTCATGGCATCGATCATCGCCAGGCGCATCTCCTGGTTTTTATAATCCAGTTCAATGATATCATCCATTCCGGAGGCGCGGTGGAAACTGCCGTCCGGGTCTTTGAGGTAAAATTCGGGATGGGTTTTGGTCCAGATATGATCCCAGCCCGTATGGTTGGCGACCCAGTCCAGAAGAACCTTGAAGCCCAGACGGTGCGCTTCGTTCACCATATGTTTAAAATCATCCAGTGTTCCGAATTCCGGATTAACGGATGTATAATCCGAAGCCGCATACTGGCTGCCCAGGCTTCCTTTTTTGTTCAGCTGCGCAATCGGCGTCACCGGCATAAACCATAGGGTCTTCACGCCCATCGATTTCAGCCGCGGCATTTCTTTTTCAAAAGCCCTGAACGTTCCTTCTTTCGTATATTGTCTCAGGTTGACTTCGTAAATATTGGTGGTATGTTTCCAGTCTTTAGGTAAATCCGTCATGTTTTTCGTTGCTTTTTGGGTAGTGGTACAGGATACAAGCCCCAAACCCATTACCGCAATTAAAATTAATTTTTTCATTAATTCTCTTTTAACAAAAATAGGAATTGTGATCGGAAAACAGGAAAACCGACCTGTAAATTTTTAAAAACAGCGGATTTATTTTTGGAGATTTTTTAACTGCATAGGATTTTTTTTCACATCAGAAACACACGACTAAGGGTTAGAGACTTGAAAATATTTTAGGACACATCATAAAAACAAAGATTTTCAGGGGAAACTCATTTAAATTTAACCGGCGGGAGTTCTGACTCCTCTTGTTATCCTATTGGTGGATTGTTTTAGTAATCTCACCCTTTCAGGGTTAATTGACGACGCCTTAATTTCAACACCGGGTTTACCGGTGCTAGTTTTGTATCATATTTAAAGGCTTTAAATTTCTTACCGCCTGTATGGTGAAAGGATTGAAATAAAATATGTCATGCAACAATCCGTGGAATCGGTGCGCTCTGCAGAAGATTTTTTTGCTATTGCCATCATACATTTCATGAAAATTCATCATTCACCGGCAAAGCCGAACTCATCATTCGCCTGAAAAATTCCTATCTGAATATATTCGATCATTTGTCTGCCGCGGAAGGCAAGACTGCCGCCTTAGCCCCGATTGCCGCGGCATCCTTTTTTCTGCGAGGGACAGCGCGAAGGCAAAAAAGATACAGCAGAAAGCGGGAAAAAGCTCCGGATATGCGTGATAAGTGATGACTGGCAACCGATTGCATTTGATATTTTTGATCATTAAAAAACCCCGAATTTTCATTCGGGGCCGTATATTTTTCAGATGTTGTGATTATCTTTCGTCGTCGTTGTCATCCTCATCATCGAAAACATCATCGTTGTAATCCTCTTCTTCGTCATCGAAAGCATCGTCATCTTCATCTTCAAAGCTGCCGGTTGCCCCGAAATCGTCCTCAAAGCCGAAATCGTCGTCCATCAGCGGCATTGCCGATTTCTTTTTAGATCCTCCGGTACTGCTTTTGCTTGGCGCTTTCAAAGGAACGTTTCCGAACCGGTATATGGTAATCGGGTAATTAACGCCTTTTGTTTCTTCGATCACCTCCACCAATTCGCAGAAAAACTCCCAAAGGTCTAAAAGTCCATATTGGAACTGAGCTTTATCTCCTGTACTTTCAAAAGCTTCATCGATGTATACGTCCGACATAATTTCGCCGTCCCCATCGTCGCTCATATCTTCCAACGGAACACTTTTAACGACCGTTCCGTCTTCTTCCAGCAGGTTAAAAGCAGAAAGCTCATCTCCCTGCAAGCTGAACGCACTTTTAATTCCTAAATGTAAGTTCCACAGCGTCTGCTTTCCTTTAACTTCGATATCCCGGAAAATATCTTCTTTCGCATCTAATATTACGCGGATTTTGTAAACCATCAGTTTAAATTACTTTTTGCCTTTATTATTATGATAAATCTCTGTTGCAAATATAAAATAAATGAAAGGTGACAAAAAAATATTTCAGGATTTTTTAAATTATTTTTTTTCCTTACATTTTGCCGGAATTATTTATTTTTTTCCAGCATGAAACTGAATTTTGTCCCTTCCAGATAGACACTTTCCACGGTAATATTTTCGTTGTGCGCCTCCAGGATATGCTTTACGATGGCAAGCCCCAATCCGGAGCCGCCTTCCCTCCTGCTTCTGCTGGTTTCCACGCGGTAAAACCTCTCGAAAATCCGCGGCAGGCTTTCGGATTTTATTCCCATCCCGTTGTCGATGACTTCGATCAGCACTTTATTTTTCAGGATGCTTGTTTTTACGACTACTTTTGCTTCCTGCCGGTTGGCGTAATGAATGGCATTCGAGATCAGATTGATAAAAACCTGGGATATTTTCTGCTTGTCGGCTTCCACAAAAATCTGCGGCTGCAGGGTCTGGATCTGCATGGTGGCATTGTGCTTTTCCGCCTCAAGATCCAGAAGGTCGAAAATTTCTTTAATCAGTAAATTAACGTCAAACCGGGATAAGGTTAAGTTAATTTCCCCCGCTTCCAGCCGGTTGATCATATCCAGATCGGTAACGATGGCGATTAAGCGCTCTACCGATTTATCGATCCGTTCCAGATATTTGTCGCGGATGGTGAGGTTATCCACCCCTCCGTCACGCAGGGTTTCCACATAGCCCTGAATGGAAAAAAGAGGGGTTTTGAGCTCGTGGGAAACATTGCCGATGTATTCTTTCCGGTAGCTTTCCATTTCTTTCATCATGTCCAGCTCGGTTACCTTCTGCTGATTGAGGTCTGAAAACCGTTCGCCGAGTTCTTTAATGGTGATGTTCTCGTTATCATTATGAACAATTTCCTGCGGCAACAGCTGGGAAAGCCCGCGGACCTGCTTTTTACCGTAATAGTTAAAGAGCAGCTCCAGCACCATATAATTGATGATAAAAATAAGAATCAGGCATACGAAAAGCCCGACATTAAAGAACGGCGTGTTGTAATAAATATCTTTTAGCGAATCGAAAGCGATTACTAACAGAAACATCACCAATGTCAGAAGACAAGAGGCGACGAAGGTAAGCCTGTAAAATTTCAATTTTACAAAGTTTTATGGGTTATGGATATAAAGATAAGAATTGAAATTGAGTATTAAACAATAAGTTTATACCCAATTCCTTTTAATGTCTGAATCGTATTGATTCCTAATTTTTCCCTCAGTCTTCTGATATGCACGTCGATGGTTCTCTCGCCCACGATCACATCATTGCCCCAGACTTTCTCCAGGATTTCTTCCCTCTTGAACACTTTCTCGGTATTTGAAGCCAGCAGATACAACAGGTCAAACTCTTTTTTCGGAAGCAGGAACTGCTGTCCGTTTTTGGATACCCTGAAGTTATCTTTATCGATAACCAGATCTCCGATCTCGATCAGTTTCGCATTATCCGAAACCTGGGAGGTGAGCTGCAATAAAGCGTTCACCTTAGAAATAAGGATTTTCGGTTTGATGAGCTTAACGATATAATCGTTCGCTCCTGCCTGAAATCCTGCCAACTGCGAAAATTCCTCGCTTCTTGCAGATAGAAAAACAATAAGGGTTTTCTGAAGTTCTTTAATCTTGCGGAGTTCCTGGCAGGTTTCTATTCCGTCTTTTTCAGGCATCATCACATCCAGTAAGATCAGGTCGGGAATAATTTCTTTGGCTTTGTCGATCCCTTCGTTACCGTTGGTGGCTGTATAAATGTCGTAGCCTTCCTTTTCTAAATTATAAGACAGAATCTCTAAAATATCCAGTTCGTCGTCTATTAAGAGGATTTTCTTTTGGTTCATTTTCAATTTTTACGCGTCAAAGTTAGTAATATTTTAATCACAGTTTAACAAAACGGGTATCGTTCACATAAAGTTAACAATTATATTCTTTTCTTAATGTTTAGTTAAGAAAAAATTAAATTTCCCTAAACCATCTACCCCGTGGATTCTTTCTTTCTTTGCACCGAAAGAATATAGTAAAAAAGAAATGAATTTTAGAAAACTGAGTATTGCAGTTTTGTTTTTGACAACATCAGGAACTGTACTTTACGCTCAAGAGACCAAAAACGACACCGTAAAGAAAGAAAAGAAAATCGAAGGTGTAGTGATAAAAGGATCTACTAAAAAGGGCACTGAAGCCAACCTTATTAATCTTCAGAAAAAATCGGTAGAAGTTATTGAACGTGTAGGATCCGTACAGCTTGCCAAGCAGGGTGTAGGTGATGCGGCTACCGCGGTAACGAAAGCGACGGGAACAACCAAGCAGGAAGGAAGCGGGCAGATCTTCGTAAGAGGTCTGGGAGACCGATACAACAGTACTACATTAAACGGATTACCCATTCCGTCGGACGATCCTGAATATAAAAACATCAATCTTGAGATCTTCAAGACCTCAATGATCGAATATATTTCATTAGATAAAGTTTACAACCCAAAAATGCTGGGAGACTTCGGAGGAGCGAATGTAAACATCGTTTCTAAAGAGCATGCAGGAAAACCCTATTTCAGAGTGGGTATCGGAAGCAGCATCAATCTTCAGACGTTTGATAAAAAAGACTTCAAAGTACAGGACGGAGCCCCGGGATTCTTCGGTTATAAAGAGGCTACTTTCACCAAAGGAAATCCTTATCAGAAATACCCGTTCCAAACGAACTGGAATTTTAAAAATGCAAAAAATCCTTTCAATACCGATATGAACATTGAAGGAGGTGCCACTTTCGGCAAATTTTCATTATTCGGTTATGCAGGATTTGAGAACTCTTACGAATACAGCAAAGGCCAGGAAGGTTATTATTTCTTCGATAATACTCCAAGTAAAAATTATACTGATGTAGAACGCTTTAATTATAAAACGAATACAACGGCTTTGCTTAATTTAGGATATAGAATTAACAGCAACCATAGAATCAGCTTTACTTCAAACTACATCCATTCTTCCGATCAGTCGGCAAAAATTTATAAAGGATATTCGTACGACGTCGATCGAAATGTGATCATCAACAGAGGAGACAATAAAATTACCACAACCTGGGTAAATCAGTTGTTAGGTACTCATAAATTCGGTGATTCATGGTCTGGAGATTGGGCATTGGGTTATAATATGCTGAACAGCAAAAGACCTGACCGTCTTCAGAATACCATCGATGCTACTAACCTTCAGCTTATTGCAGGAAGCGCCATCAACAACCACAGGTATTTTGATGAGTTGAAGGACAATACGGTTCTGGGGCACGCCTATCTTACAAGAACATTTGAAAAGTTCAAAGTTACTTTAGGATATGACGGACAGTATAAAGACAGACGATTCGAAAATACAACCATCGGGATGAACTTCAGCAATGTTGTTCCGGTAGATCCTAACAACATCGACGGATACATCAACGCAGGAAACAATTCCTTATTCAGCTACATTACTTTTCAGCCTACGGATAAACTATTCAAGCCATTCTTCTACACGGCAAAACAGAATATCCAATCCGGTTTAGCCAACGTGGATATTACTTTATCTGATAAATTTATCATTCAGGTGGGCGGACGTTTCGATTACATCGACATGCAGATGAAATGGTTGGATCCGATTGCACAAGAGGGTAAAAAGAACAAGCAATACAACAAGTTCTTACCAGCTTTAAACGCGAAGTACAGCCTAAACGATAAGCAGAATTTACGATTTGCCTTCTCAAAGACATATACTTTACCACAGGCAAAAGAAATTATTCCGATTGCTTATTATGATGTAACGACGAATACCTACGGTAACCAATTTCTTAACCCGTCCGATAACTACAATGCGGATCTTAAATGGGAACTATTCCCTAAATCCGGCGAACTGATTTCAGTAACGGCTTTCGGAAAATATATCCAAAATGCTATCGCGAGAACAAGTTATGCGAGTTCCGCACCGAGTGATATGACGTATTTCAATATTTCAGATTGGGGATATATTGTAGGAGCTGAAGCAGAATTTAGAAAAGATCTATACTCTTGGAACAATTCCAAAGTATACACATTCCTTAATGCCACCTATATGCATTCTGAGCAGGAATTCAAATCTGAAAACGAGATTGCAAAAAATAACGCAGGTAAGACGATTGTATTCAATACCCCAAAAGATAAAATTCAGGGTGTTGCGGATTTCATTGCCAATGTAAACATAGGATATAATTATAAGTGGAATAATGTCAACAGTCTTGATTTTGTAGCTTCTTATTCCCATATCGGTAAAAGCCTGTATGCTGTAGGAACAGGATTTATCGGAAATTTCTATGAAGTGCCAAGAGAAATTATTGATTTGAATTTAAGCTTTACCTTAAACAAAATAGGAATCGGAATTTCTGCTAAGAACTTATTGAATCCTCACTTTAAAATCGAACAGGAAAACACAACCAAAACATTTATCCATAAAGACTATACAAAAGGACGTCAGCTTGGATTGAACTTATCTTACAAATTTTAATAAAATATAAATCGATAAAAGTTATGAAAAAAACAATTTTAAAAGCCGCTCTTTTATTTTCATTAGCCGCCTCATTTTCATCGGTTGCAATCTCTTGCAGCACTTCTGATGATGATACCAATGAAACGATTTCTTCAATAGATCCAAGCAATTTTAAAGGAAATATTGCTGCGGGAACTACCGTAACGTTAGATCCGTCAAAAGTATATACAATTACCGGAAAAGTAATGGTTGAGAACGGTGCAAGCCTTATCATTCCTGCCGGAACAAGAATTACAGTAGCAGAAGGTGCCAACTACCTGATCGTAGACAGAGGAGGAAAAATCTTCGTAAACGGTACATCATCCAGCCCGGTAATTTTCGAGGGGACTTCTCATAAGCAAGGACACTGGGGAGGTATCGTTATCCTAGGTAACGCACCTACCAACAGAACTTCTGCCGGTACATCCACTTCAGAATTGGGTGATTTGACCTACGGAGGTACAAACACGGCTGATAATTCAGGTATTATTAAATATCTTGTGATCAAAGACAGCGGATTCAAATATAATCCTGAAAAAGAATTCAACGGGCTTTCTCTTTTCGGAGTAGGTAGCGGAACCACGATTTCTTATGTATATGTAACGACAGGTGCTGATGACGGTGTAGAATGTTTCGGAGGAAACGTAAATTTAGATCACGTCGTAGTAACGGGTGTTGGGGATGATTCTTTCGACTGGACAGAAGGATACAGAGGTTCCGTAAACTATCTGTATGCTGCAAGAATGAAAGCCTACCAGACTGCTGCTGAACCAGGGAACAGAGGGATTGAAGCAGATACTCAGGATACCAACCCTACAACAACTTTCGGAAACGGAGCATCTAACCCAATGATCACCAATGCTACTTTCTTAGGAAATACTGCGGGATCAGAATCTCAGGGGATGAAGGTTAGAGCGGGATCAAATGGTCAGTTCGATAATATCGTATTAGCAAACTATACCACAGGTCTTGATTTTGAAACCGACAGAACTTTGGCATGGTTCCAGTCAGGTTCTTACCTGAAAAACTTAAGATTTGTAAACGTTACAACAAAATCTAAAGCTAAAAACACAGCAGGTACAGCGGTAGATATTTCTGCTCTGTATTCTGAAAACACTTCAGCGGTAGGTGCAGGAAACGGAACAGCATTGCCGGACTGGGCCAAAGGATGGACAGGTCTTAGCAGCTTCGACGTATCTGACGCTATGAACTAAGCAATAGTAATTAGTTTCTTCATATTAAATTTTAAAACGGCACCGGAATTTCCGGTGCCATTTTGCTTATTGGAATAAAGGATGTTTGCAGAATAGTATTGGGAAATACCCGGAAAAATGGTAATTTGGTCTTTTAAAAAGACTTGGTCTTAAAATATCCCATAAAGAAGTAAATCTGAAATATTATGAAGAAAAATTGTTTATCTATACTCGCTGCATTGTTTATTTCCGGTTCTGCATTGATCGTTAATTCCTGCAGCAAAGACGATGATGAAATCGCAACCACCGCGGTGGTAGGAATTGCCCAGGATCCCAATAACTTTAAAGGAGAGGTTGCCAGCGGACAGGTGGTCACCCTCGATCCAACCAAAGTCTATGTGCTGAACGGTCCGGTAAGGGTAAAAGACGGCGGAAAGCTGGTGATTCCCGCAGGAACCCGGATTGTGGCTACAGCAACAACTTCATCATACGTCCTGGTAGAACAGGGCGGGCAGATCTACGCCAACGGAACCCCGGCTTCACCGGTCTCTTTTACTTCATCGGCGGCCACTCCCGGAA
>JAKOOG010000320.1 GCA_022701545.1 Weeksellaceae bacterium
GGAAATAACGGTTTTGTTCTTCGTCGTGGGTAAAATGTTCTTTTTTAAATTCGATGAATTGCATATTTATATTTTTTGGTGTTTTATAATCAGTGAGCGGTTATTGACGGCTCTGAAAAATCAACACAAAAAAAGAGCCATAAAATGGCTCGGCCGGCCTTAATGAACGTAAAAATGATAAAAGTGGTATCAAAATAAAATGCGGACCTCATCGACACGCATTTTAACTGTACTAAAAGGTGATTAGGCTTGCATTGATTCAGGAATATCTTTTCCGGAAAAAGCTTTTATGCTGTCATAACCGTCAACGGTCCTGCCCGTCGTTTCTCTGTTTTTATCAGTTTTCATTGGATGCCTTTTTATATATGGTTAGTGTTCCCGATGGCAGCCGCAGAAAGAAATCATGAGATCCATATAGACTTATGGATTATTTATCGTCTGATTTATAAAGTTATCGAAAACCTAAATCGGAACCCATCAGGATCGCTTTTGCAGGCTGCCATAGCCGTGATTACAGTACTTATAATTACGGGTTGTATCAGATCTCCGTTCGCCTGTTCAGAACGTAGCGGATCACTTCGATACCTCCTGCGAAATGCGGCATTGCCTGCCTTTGACTATAAGTCCGTAGGATTGAAGGTGCTGTTTGTTTTACTTTAAAATTTTATGGCGAAAGATGATAAGGTATCTTCGGTGTGAAATGGTTCTTACAAAACAATGATCCGTTTTGCCCGGTTTTTTGCCGGCATCCGCTTTTGGAGGTGCGGAAGAAGTAATATTTCCAATAAAAGACCGTTTTCTGTACGAATTCATACAAATTTTTTCTTCACCATTAGGCTGGAATTACCATAAAACCTATATTTGCAGCCTAAATTTTAAAAATAATGAAAGAACTAATTGAAAAAATCAACGCGGAATTTGAAGCTTTCACAGCTGAAGCTAACCAACAAGTAGAAAAAGGAAACAAGGCAGCGGGAACAAGAGCCCGTAAATCAGCTTTGGAACTAAGCAAACTGTTCAAAGATTTCAGAAAAGTTTCTGTTGAAGAAGCAAAAAAATAGTTGTTCTAAAAAACCGGCTTTTTAAGCCGGTTTTTTTATGGGTGAATGGTCAATTTTGCTTTGCAAGTGAATGGTGAATTTAAAGTAGGCCTTTCACAATTAATAATTGACAAGTATAGCTGATCGACTACTGACCACTCACATCGGGAAGCCGCCTGTTTTTTTCAGGATCATCTACCTGAAGCAGGCTCCGGATCTCGCTTATTTTACTTTCTTTTACGATATAGGTTTTGCAGATCTTATTGTTCAGGTGCATGCTGAAATTCATCCGGGTGCCCCTTCTCCGTCCTCCTGCAAATGCCTTTTCAGCGTATTCCGAAAAGACCGGAGAAAAATTAGCCAGGCATAAAACGTTTCTGCGCACCGATTTAATAAAACCCGGATACTTTCCTTCATCATCGATTACTTTTATTGAAAATATCTTCTTTCCCAACGTCGTTCCAAAATAAAATTCGGTGATCGCTCCACAGATGATCACGCAGGGGACCGAAAGTATGAGGCTTACGATAAGCACTTTGTTGAACAGGAAATGAAAAAGTAAGGTAAAGACTGCCATATCAAGCCATTTGGCAAACAGCCTCTGGGTCTCATTTCCTTTAAAGCCCGGATTATAAGCCTGGTAATATTCATAAGTATGGTATATCCTTTTGCCATATAAATCAAAATCCGGAGTAGGGCGGTGAATGATTTTTCTTTCTTTAATTTCCGATATTTTCATCATAATCCGTTTAGCATTATTATATGCCGCAAAAGTTAATAATACAATATATTAAACTTAAATAATTAAAAGAAAGGCCAGTTTAATGGGTTATCTGTCCGCTGTTTTCGATAGATTTTAGAGTCAGTATGTTTCTGATTTCCTTTATTTTGCTTTCTTTTACAATATAGATTTTGCAGATCTTATTATTCATGTACATACTCATGTTTGTTCTTATGGTGGTTTGCGTACCCATCGCAACCGTTCTGGAGGTATGTTCTGAGAAAGAAGGATAAAAATTCGCCAGACACAAAAAGTTTCTTTTCAGCGACGTAAAAAAATCGGGATAATTTCCAAAATCATCAATTACCTTCATGCTGAACAATTTTTTGCCCGGCGTATTTCCCCGGATGGTTTCGGTAATGCTGCCGGTAACGATAACACCGGGTATCGAATACAGGAATGAGAGTGCCGGATCCTGTTTAAACAGAAAAAGGAAAATCAGGAAAAAAATAACCAGATCGATTACTTTTGCGACTTCCCTTTGCTTATCAATATTGGGAAAACGGTTTGTATAGGGCAGATTGTATTCGAAAAAATCGTAAATACGGTTTCCGTCTGCATCAAAATCCCGGGTAGCCCTTCGGGTGATTTTCTTTTCTTTCAGCTCTGAAATCCTCATGCCCATTCACTATTTGCCGTTCGCTCTTTACAGGATCATGCTCAGCTGAACCCTTTTTCTCGCTTCATCGATATCCGTCACCTTCACCTGAACGTGCTGGTGCAGCTTCACCACCTCATTCACATCCGACACAAAACCTTCTTTCAGCTGGGAGATATGCACCAGCCCGCTTTCTTTGATGCCCAGATCGACAAAGCATCCGAAAGCCGTGATGTTGTTCACGATTCCCGGAAGGATCATTCCTGTTTTGAGGTCCTTGATGCTTTTCACCTTCGGGTCGAATTCAAATACTTTAGCTGCTTTTCTAGGGTCAAGGCCCGGTTTTTCCAGCTCTTTTAAAATATCTCTGATGCTTAAAATCCCGATGTCCTCCGTGATGTATTTTTCAGGCTGGATCACGGCAATTTTCTCTTTGTTGGCAATCAGGTCATTGGTTTTTATGCCCAGGTCTTTTGCCATTTTTTCGACGATTCCGTAGGCTTCCGGATGAACGGCCGAACTGTCCAGCGGGTTTTTCGCCTGATGGATCCTGACGAATGCCGCCGCCTGCTGAAAAGCCTTTTCGCCCAGTCTCGGAACCTTTTTCAGCTGCTTCCGGTCTTCAAAAGCGCCGTTTTCGGTACGGTAGTTCACAATGTTTTCCGCCATCTTTTCACCGATTCCCGAAACATAGCTCAGCAAAGACTTGCTGGCCGTGTTGAGGTTGATGCCGACGGCATTCACACATTTCATTACGGTGGAATCCAGTTCGTTTTTCAGCTGGGTCTGGTCGACATCATGCTGGTACTGTCCGACCCCGATGGATTTCGGGTCGATCTTTACAAGTTCCGCCAGCGGATCTGCCAGCCTTCTCCCGATAGAAACCGCACCGCGCACCGTCACATCATATTTTGGGAATTCGTCCCGGGCAATTTTGCTGGCCGAATAGACCGAGGCTCCGGCTTCCGACACGACAAAAACCTGCAAAGGTTTGTCGAAGGCAATTTTCTTAATGAAAAATTCGGTCTCGCGGCTGGCCGTTCCGTTACCGATGGAGATGGCTTCGATATGATAGGCGTTCACCATCGAGCGGATCTTTTTCATGGCCATTCCGCTTTCGTTCTGCGGGGCATGGGGATAGACGGTCTCGTTATGCAGAAGATCGCCTTTTTCATCCAGGCAGACGATTTTACAGCCGCTTCGGTAACCCGGATCAATGGCTAAAATTCTTTTTTCGCCCAACGGCGGGGCCAGCAGGAGCTGCGTCAGGTTTTCGGAAAAAATCTCAATCGCTTTTTGATCTGCTTTTTCTTTGGCCTCCTGCAGCGTCTCATTGGAAATGGCAGGTTCGAGCAGCCTTTTGTAACTGTCTTTAATCGCTAATGCAATCTGCTCTGCCGATTCATCATTGGATTTGATGATGGCTTTTTCAATAAATTCAATGGCTTCTTCTTTGTCGATGCCTACATTGGTTTTAACAAAACCTTCAGATTCCGCTCTCAGCATGGCTAAAAGCCGGTGGGATGGCGTCCGGTTCAGGCTTTCTTCCCATTCGAAATACTGGGAAAACTTCTGGGCGCCTTCTTCCTCTTTTTTAGCTTTTACGGCTTTGGACGTAATTAATGCTTTCCGTTGAAACAGCCGGCGGAGGTTTTTCCGCACGTACATATTTTCGTTGATCCATTCCGCCATGATGTCCCGTGCTCCCTGTAAAGCTTCTTCTTCGGAAGGAACCTGATCATTGATGTATTTTGATGCGAGAAATCCAAGATCCTGCGCTTTCTGGCTCATGATGATTTTCGCTAAAGGTTCCAGCCCCTTTTCCTTGGCCGAATCCGCTTTGGTCTTTCTTCTTTTCTTGAAGGGCAGGTAAAGGTCTTCCAGTTCCTGGAGATCGAAACTTTCCTGTATCCGCTGATGCATTTCAGGCGTGAGTGCATGCTGTTCTTCAATGGATTTTAAAATGCTTTCCTTCCTTTTGACAAGGTCTTCAAAATGTTTGCTTAGTCTGGAAATCTGTTCGATCTGTGTTTCGTCGAGATTCCCGGTCCTGTCTTTCCGGTATCGGGAAATAAAAGGGATGGTACAGTCTTCAGCCAGAAGTTCCAGCGTGGCGTTGATGCTTTTTTCGGATATATTGAGGGATTGTCGGATATAGTTTACGGTATTCATCTGAAATTTTAAACGGCTAAAATACATTCTTTTTAGAAAAGTGAGAGTGAATAAAACGGAAAACAGAGGTTCATTATTCTTTTTTACTGATACAATCAGATTCATTCCTTTATTGCAAAAATATCAGGAGGGTAGGTTGCAACCTGTGAATATGTAAAAATATTTTAAATGACGACATTTTAGGACGCAGGGATCTGATCTCTCATAAAATGGATGGCTGCATATGGATTTCATTATCTTAAACGTAAGACGGGGTGGTTTGCACCTCTGCATTTCCAACCCTGGAAAATCATGCAACTGTTCATTTATTGATGTAGGTCAAGAAAATAGGCTGGGGAAGTATTTATCTTTGGGTTTTTAAATGAAAATTCTTGTGGGATGTTTCATTTTGCTTATATTTAAAACCTTTAAACTTTTTATTAAAATAAATAATATGAAAAAACTTAGTGTTATTGCATTGGTGGCTGTAGGAATGCTTGCCGCATCGTGCAACAAAGACAAATCGGCTGGTGATGCAGCAACGTCTACCGAGAAAAGCGTAGCGGAAAGCAAAGGGGAAGTATTGCCGGTAGATGCCGCAGGTTCTGTGGTAAACTGGAAAGCGTTCCACAAAGGAGGAATGGCACCGCGTTGGGGAACTTTAATGGTAAAATCCGGAGACCTTAGCGTTGAAAACGGAAACGTAACGGCCGGTAACTTCGTGATCGATATGAACTCCCTGAAAGTAGACCCGGCTTCGGTAACCGAAAAAGACAAAAAATATACGGATCTTGAAGCCCACTTAAAGAACCCTGATTTCTTTGATACGGCCAAAAACCCGACGGCTGACTTCAAAATTACCAGCGTAACCGATCTTAAAGATCCTTCCAAAGACGCAGTAGCCGGAGCCAACAAAACCGTAAGCGGAAACCTTACCCTATCCGGAAAAACAATGAACGTGACCTTCCCGGCTAAAGTAGACGTGATGGAAAACGCCGCTTCCGTACAGGCTAAA
>JAKOOG010000337.1 GCA_022701545.1 Weeksellaceae bacterium
GCTGTTTATTTAGAATATACACAGACAACAGCGCCATCATCTAGTATTACTTGGGATTATGAATATGGGACGACCTGTATTTCCACAACCAATAGTAACACCACAAAGTATCTTAATACGACAGGTGCCTTTACTTCCACTCTTACCACCTCAAATTACAGAAGACCGGTCATTGCTTTTGATGTAACTTTCCCTGCTGCGGTTTCCGCTCCTGCATGTACTACGTTATCTTCTCCTGCAGCTAATGCGACAGGGGTTTCAACTACCCCTACTTTTACCTGGGCCAGTGTTTTAGGCCAGAACGCCGCATCCAGTTACCTGATCAATTTAGGAACAAGCCCTGGAGCTACCAATGTGATGAATGGTGTTGATGTAGGAAATGTTACTTCTTATACTGTACCAGCAAGTTCCCCGCTTAACTTTAATCAGCAGTATTATATCAAAGTAATTCCTAAAAATTCGATTGGCAGTGCTACCGGATGTACAGAAACATCATTCACTACAGTAAATATAAGCTGTCCTTCTGTAAGTGCTCCTGCATCGGCTGCTACTGGTGTATCTTTAACTCCTACCATTACTTGGGCTGCTACAACTGGAGCTTTAGGTTATCGTATATCTATGGGGACTACTTCTGGAGGTACAGATGTACTTAATAATGTAGATGTTGGTAACGTAACAACCTATACGCTCAATACACCGTTAAATACATCTACAACTTATTATTATACTGTAAATGCATACAGTGGAAGTTCTGTTTCTTCCTCATGTACGATAAGAAACTTTACGACCATTTGCGGTGCTTTTACTCCTAATTATACAAATAATTTCTCAACATTTCCTGGTGCTTGCTGGTCACGCTCAAATGGGGGTACGCCTGCTACTGGTCCTGGAACAGGAACAACAAACTATTGGTTAGAAGATGGGTTTTTGAATGTTGGTTCTACAGGAGCTGCGAAAATAAACCTTTATTCTACAGCTAGAAACGGATGGTTGATCTCTCCATCATTCAATTTGTCTGCAGGAGGATATAGAGTTAAATTTGATTATGGTGTAACTGCATATAGTGCTACAACATCAAGTGCAATGGGATCTGATGATGTGGTTCAGTTTGTGGTTTCTACAGATGGTGGAACTACATGGACAGTACTTCAGACGTGGAATGCATCCAATGCTCCGACAAACACCCTAAATTCATATATTCTTAATTTAACAGCGTATACTGGGAATAATGTAATTTTTGCAATGTTTGGTAGCGACGGAACAGTAGATGATACTCAAGATTATGAATTCTTTATAGATAATTTTACAGTTGAAAGTATCCCTTCTTGCGATACTCCGGTTGCTGTAAATGTTTCTTCCATTACAAATAATTCAGCGACATTATCTTGGACGGCACCTGCCAATACACCTGCAAACGGATATGAATATTATTATTCTACTACAAATACAGCGCCTGCTTCAGGAACACCAACAAGTGCAATATCAGTACCTCTTTCTTCATTAACACAGCTTACAACATATTATTATTGGGTAAGATCAATGTGTGCAGGAACTCAAAGTACTTGGATTACAGGATCATTTACGACACTTGCAACTCCACCTGCTAATGATAATTGTTCATCTCCTGTTTCGTTAACAGCCGGAGGAAATTTTGCTCAAAATCCTGTTGTTGGTACAACTGTTGGAGCTACATTAACTAATGACACTACTGCTACGACGGCATGTCAAACAATTAGATATGCAGATACTTGGTATTCTGTAGTGGTTCCTGCAAGTGGAAATATAAAAATTGAAACCAAAGCCGTTACTGGTTCATCGGTAAGCGATACGGTTTTAGGTGTTTATAGTGGATCTTGCGGTGCTTTAACAGCAGTAGGATGTAATGACGATGATGGTGATGGTAATTTCTCTTTACTGAGTTTAACATCTGCGAATGGAATTACACCAGGTCAGACTCTTTTAATAGGTGTTTGGAACTACAGTTCTGCAAACAATGGACAATTCCAGATTTCTGCTTATGATTCGTCACTGATGTTAGCTACGGATGAAGTAAGAGATACTAAAAATACAATCAGAGTATATCCTAATCCATTCTCTGAAGTGCTAAATATTTCTGATGCAACTAATGTAAAAAATGTTTTGATAACAGATGTTTCAGGAAGATTGGTCAAAACAATTGCGAATCCTGAATCTTCACTTCAATTAGGAGAATTAAAGCAAGGATTATATTTAGTGACTCTTGAAATGAAAGACGGTTCCAAACAAACGATTAAAGCAATCAAAAAATAAATTTTCTGATAGATTATTTTAATCATCGAAATAGCGGCAATTATGCCTCTATTTTTTTTGACTTATTTTACGGATTAGTATTTTTATCTGCTGTAAATCAATAATTTGTGATAAATATTAACTGTTTAATTTACAACATTTTATAATCTATATTAAATTATTATATATTCATTATATGGTGATAAATATTGAATTATAGATAAAATAAAATATTAAAAATTAATTAAAATTTAATATTTTTAAATTTATAGTGTGTTTTATTTAAATATTAATTAATAATTTTATCATACTAATTTAATTTACTTAAAATGAAGAAATTTCTACTCACGTGCATGATGTCCTTTGGATTGGGGCTTATGGCACAGACCACAGTGACCATTGGGGCAGGCGCAAGTGCCAGCGGAACCAATGACAATGGCAATCCAATCTACCGGTCCAGCAGCACCAGCTCCTTTCACTATTCAAAATCCGTACAGTTGCTTACTGCTGCCGATCTTTCCGGAGCAGCGGTACCTTCGGGATCGGCTATTAATTCAATTGCTTATTATAAAGCAAATGCTTTTAATGTTTCGGGATCCAACGCCTGGACGCTGAATGTGTATTTAAAGAACAGCAACGCGACGGCTCTGGCAAGCGGAACCTCATGGGATAATATGACCGCAGGAGCTACTTTGTTTTACACAGCTACCATCAACAGTTCCAACAATTTCCCTGCAGCGGCAGGATGGGTAACCCTTACCAACAATACCACTAATGCATTCAGTTATGCGGGAAATGCTATTGAAGTATATATCGATTGGGTGCCTTCAGGAACACTTACAAGTCCTTTTACGGGAGGCGCATTCTTGTGGCAATATGATTCTTCTACTGCTGCACAGGCTATGGGTACCAGCAATTCTTCAGCTATCGCAGGTACCAATACATCGTACAGCACCCTTTCCAGAAGGTATCAGACCCAGCTTAAGTTCACTTCCACACCATGCACAGGAACTCCGAATCCGGGCAATACACTTTCCTCCGGAGCTGCAACTTGCGCAGGTCCTTATAATACAACCCTGAGTTTACAGAACAACTCTGCGGGAAGTGGGATAACGTATCAATGGTATCTTAACGGATCTGCGGTATCCGGAGCTACGTCTCCGACGCTTAATGCAACCATCACTGCGGCAAGTACCTACTATTGTGCGGTAACCTGTACAGGCAGCGGGGCGACTACAAACTCAACGCCTGTTAGTTTGGCTGCACCAAGCAACGGTATTTCTTCTTTCCCATGGAATGAGAATTTCGACGCTATGGCTGCTGTCGGGACCAATGTTTTACCTTCCTGCTGGCTGTCAGTGCCTGGAGGAACTTCAAATACTACCCACTACACAACAGCTACAAGTGCAGGAAACACTTATAATGATCCAAGATCTGCCCCTAATTATGTAACAATTTATTATCCGTATACAAACGCGGCAACACTTTGGACTCCTAAGTTTTACTTAACGGCAGGACAGTCTTATGATTTCTCTTTCTATTATGTAGGAGATGGTCTTTCAGGATGGCAGGGTGACGTGTTGGTAAACAATGACCAAAATGCTACAGGGGCTACGACTTTAACGACATTTATAACTCCTACACAAACAACAACCGGAGGTTCCAATAGTACCAATTATACTAAAGTAAAAGGAACTTTTGTTCCTACCACAACAGGAAACTACACTTTTGGCGTAAAAACACAGGCAACTACTTCTGCTCCTTATTATATGGGATTTGATGATTTCAATGTAATGCTTACGCCTTCCTGTACAGAGCCTGCTGCGGTATCGGCAAGTAATATTACAACAAACAGTGCGTTGGTTTCCTGGACAGCTCCTTCCAATGGTCCGGCAAGCGGGTATGATGTATACTACAGCACCAGCAACACAAGTCCGACAGCAACAACGACACCGAACTTTACAGGAGTAACAGGAACTTCACAACAATTAAGCAACCTTACATCTGCCTCTACTTATTATGTTTGGGTAAGATCAAGATGCAGCACAACGACTCAGAGCATCTGGTCTAATTCAGTTTCTTTCAGTACGCCTTGTGCTGCAGGATCACTGCCTTACACGCTGGATTTCGAATCCGTAACGGCACCGGCCTTACCAAACTGTTCTCAGGTTCAGAATGCAGGAAACGGAAATGTTTGGAAAACTGCTGATGCGCCTTCCGACAGTCCTGGATTTGCAACTAAAGTGTTAAAATATGAATATAACTCTTCTAATGCTGCTAATACCTGGTTCTATACACAGGGATTGAATCTTACAGGAGGTGTTCAATATACCATTACTTATAAGTATGGAAATAATTCGACTACTTACGTTGAAAAATTAAAAGTAGCTTATGGTACTTCTGCAGCGGCTTCTGCAATGACGAATGTTCTAGCCGATTATCCATCTATTAATGACCAGATGGCGCATTCAGTAAGTGTTAATTTCACTCCGGCAACTTCAGGTGTTTATTATTTCGGATTTAATGCTTACTCTGCAGCAGACCAGTTTTATTTATACGTGGATGATATCAATATCAATACCGCATCTGCTCTGGCAGTTTCCGAAGTTTCCGGTGCGAAAAATTCCATCAAAGCATATCCTAATCCATTCTCCGAAGTGTTGAATATTTCAGATATTTCCAACGTGAAGAGCATTATGGTAACGGATGTTGCTGGAAGACTGGTTAAGACAATCACGACTCCTTCTTCCGAGCTTCATCTGGGCGAATTAAAACAGGGATTGTATCTGGTAACCCTTGAAATGAAAGACGGTTCCAAGCAAACCATAAAAACCATTAAAAAGTAATTTTTAATAATATCATCGTTAAATGAACAGCGGCTAATTTTTAGCCGCTGTTTTTTGTAATAAAATGAAAAATCCGTTTACATATTGAATTTTTATTGTTAATTTCGTACTCATCACAATAAATACTAAATAGTTTATGACAAAATTTCTACTTTCATGCTTATTATTTTTAAGTATGAGTCTTCCGGCCCAAATCAATCTGGGAACAGGAAGCACCAATATCGGAGTGGCTCCGATAAGTACCTATTATGGGTATTCCTATGTACAGCAGATCTTCACCAAACAGGAAATCAATGCCAATGCAGCAGGAAACATCACGGGACTTAAGTTTTATCTTAGCCCGTCGGCTTCAATCGCCAATTCCTCACAATGGATAATTTACCTGGGACTGACGACGAAATCATCTTTTGTAACAGATTCAGACTGGATCCCGTCTTCTCAGCTTACACAGGTATTTTCAGGAACGGTAACGAATGTAAACGGTGTTATCAGTGTTACTTTCCCTACACCATTTGCGTACAACAATGTTTCCAATCTGGTGGTAGCAGCGGAAGAGAATTCAGCGGGATATGATGCCAATGATTACGAAGAAGCGATGTACGTATATCCGGGTGCTCAGAATTCAACGCTTTGGTTCCGGGATGATTATACAGACCCGAACCCGGCTTCTCCACCGGCAACAGCTGAGAGGGCTTCTTATAAATCTGTTATCACATTTGACGGATTGGCTGCGAGTCCTATTCCTGCCTGTCCTTTTGTAAGCTATCCTGCCAATAATGCAACTTATATACCTGTAAGTCCAACCATCACATGGGGAAATGTGTCCGGTGCAACAAGCTATAAAGTTTCCATCGGGACTACTTCAGGAGGAACCAATATAGCCAATCAGGTATCGGTAACAACCAACAGCTATACACCTTCTTCGCCGTTGGCATCAGGAACCACCTATTATCTTAAAGTAACGGCAGTAGGTTCAGGAGGAGAATCTGCGGGATGCAGTGAAACGATGTTTACCACAATGCCGCCGCCGCCGGCGAATGACGATTGTGCAGCAGCGGTTGCCCTTACGGTAAACCCTGATCTCAACTGCGGAACAGTAACTTCAGGCTATACCCTGGGCGCAACAGACTCCAATGTAGATCCGGCTCCTTGCTACGGTACAGCGGATGATGATGTATGGTACAAATTTACAGCGACGGCTACCAGACATAAAATTTCTCTTTTAAATGTTGTTTCTGCAGGAACCGTTTCTAATACGGATACGTACTTCCAGATATTCAGCGGAGGATGCGGTGCACTGTCCAGTATTTTATGCTCAGATCCTACTTCCGGTACGGTAACGGGACTTACGGTGGGCCAGACCTATTGGATAAGAGTATACAGTTATGGTGGAGCAGGAGAAAACCAGGGCTTCAATATCTGTGTGGGAACTTATCCTCCTCCTCCGGCAAACGATGAATGCTCAGGAGCACTTACCGCGACGGCATTACCTTATACATATGTACAGAATGACGGTGGCGGAGCAACCAACAATGGGGGCTTTGTAACAGCATGTAGCACCAGCGGAATGAATGACGGAACCTGGTTTAAGTTCACCGGTGACGGCGATACATTCAATATTGCAGTAACGATGCCTGCAGGAAGTGATTTTGATCCTAAGATCGGTGTTTTCAGCGGAAACTGTTCATCACTGGTTTGCGAAGGCTCTATGGATAACGCAGGAACAGGTGGAACTGAAGTAATTTCTGTTCCTACCTTAGCCGGAAATACATACTACGTTAATGTAGGATATTACAGCGATTACACGGATGAGCCTGAAGGAGCTTTTACCATCAACATCAGCAAAGGAACGTTGGGGACATCGGACATCAAGGTAAATTCTAAAAATACAATCAGGCTTTACCCGAATCCTTTCAGTGAAGTGCTGAATATTTCGGACATTGCCAATGTGAAGTCCGTTTCCGTTTCGGATGTTTCGGGAAGACTGGTAAGAACGATAGAAAATCCTTCTTCCGAACTTCATCTGGGAGAATTGAAGCAGGGGATGTATATGGTAACCCTTTTCATGAAAGACGGTTCCAAGCAAACCATTAAAGCCATTAAAAAGTAACCCGGTTACTTAAAATATAAAGGCGGCCTTATCGAAGGCCGCCTTTTTTATGTTTAAAAAATTTCAGATTGTTAAAAATTACCGGGATTTCAGTTCGTTTATTTTTGAAGAATTCCGGTTTAATCTGTGAACAATCGGGTTTGATTGTAAATTCCGAATGATATCGGATTCAAATCAAATCAACTGTTGCTCGATGGTTTTATTTGTCAGAAACCGGCTGGATATCTCCGGTATTAAGACCCGAGAAAACAGCAGGGAAGAAAGTGACAAGGATAAAATAGATAACAATCATTAATACAATCGCCGAAAAAAGTACGATGACCAGCATATTCGGCTTATTTTTCTTTTTAGGTTCCATGATTCCGTAGTATTTAGTTAATAGATTACTGATATTTACTAAGCTAATTTCTTGCCACACTGTTTACAGTACCTGGCATCATCATCAATGTCCTCATTCCCGCACCGTTCGCACTCTTTTTCCAGATTCTGCCTTTTGTTACGCATTTCTGCCGTTACGATGCCCGTAGGGACAGCAATAATCGAATAACCGGCGAGCATTAGTATGACGGCAAAAAACTTTCCCATGGGTGTGATAGGAGAGACATCACCGTACCCAACCGTTGTTACCGTTACCACAGCCCAGTATATGGATTGCGGTATGGTTTCAAACCCCGGCCTTCCTCCTTCTACCATAAACATCAGTGAGCCGACGATCACCGAAAAGATGATCAGGAATAAAAGAAAGATATATATTTTCCGGGAACTGTTTTTTAAAGCCCGTACAATCACGGTTCCATCGTTCATAAAATCCATAAGATTGAATACCCGGAATACCCTCAGCATTCTCAGCATTCTGAAAATCAGGAAATATTTGGTCACCGGAAACAGGAAGCTGAGGTAAAACGGTATAAGAGCAAGGAAATCGATAATCCCAAAAAAGCTGAAGATATAACAGTTTTTATTTTTAACCACGGCAATCCGCGAAAAATATTCTGCAGAGAAAAATATGGAGATGATCCATTCCAGAATAATAAAAGTGTAATGAAATCTTTTATCCAGCTTCGGGATGCTTTCCATCATGATAATGAAGGTACTTACCAGAATCAGTACAAGCAGGGTGATATCAAAAAGTTTCCCGAGTCTGGTATCGGATCTGTAGATGATTCGGTATAAATGTCTTTTCCAGAGCTGATCTCCCGGAATCAGCTGATGCTCCCTTTCCATTGAAATATTGTTTATCATGACGAAGTTAATCATTTTCATGTTGAACTTGATGAACATGCCGGTGTTAATTTTTCTACTGGAATTCCGAATATGTTTCTTTAAGCCGTTTTTTTAAATTACTGAAGCTGTTTTACGGAACCGGAAATAACCGGCCATAAAAATAACGTACCCGATAAAAAATCAATATCTTCGCCTTACTACAAATTTTAAATCATGAAACTAAGAACGGTCATTTCAAAAATCGAGGAACGAATTAAAATAAGTCAGGCGGAAGATTTCGACAATGTGGGACTGCTGTGCGGATCGTGGGACCGCGACGTGAGTGGAATCCTTGTCTGCCACGATGCCCTGGAGAATGTAGTGGACGAAGCGATCCTGAAGAACTGTAACCTGATCGTATGTTTTCATCCGATTATTTTCTCGGGATTAAAATCGCTTACCGGAAAAAATTATGTGGAAAGAGCGGTCATGAAGGCCATCGAAAATAAAATCGCTATCTATGCCGTACACACCGCTTTCGATAATGATTTTTTCGGTGTTAACCGGGGAATCTGCAGCCAGCTCGGATTAAAAAACCTGAAAATTCTGCAGCCTAAAAAAAATAATCTCAGACAGCTGACGGTCTTCGTTCCGAAAGAATACTCAGGTAGAGTGAGAGAAGCGCTTTTTAATGCAGGAGCAGGAAGCATCGGCTTTTATGACGAATGCAGTTTTACAGTAAACGGGAACGGTACTTTCAGGCCTGTTGAAGGGTCCGATCCTTTTTCGGGGCAGCAGAATGTAAGGGAGAATGCCGATGAAGATATGATTTCCGTAATTTTTGAAGACTACAAACAGGGGCAGATCGTCAATGCGATGAAAACTGCGCATCCCTACGAAGAAGTGGCGCACCAGATCTACAGCCTGGACAATACCAACCAGTATTCCGGACTTGGGATGTACGGCGATTTTGAGGAGCCGATGGAAGAAAAGGATTTCCTGAAATTCATAAAAGAAAAATTTGGGCTGGAAATGATCAGGCATTCTGACTTTAACCACAAAAAAATAAAAAGGGTAGGGGTTTTGGGAGGCTCCGGCGCAAGTGGAATCCGGTCTGCAATTTCCAAAAAATGTGATGCTTATCTTACCGGAGACATAAAATACCATGATTTTTTCCTCGCAGAATCCAAAATGCTCATCTGTGATATCGGACATTTTGAATCAGAACAATTTGTAACTCAACAATTATTTGAAATTTTATCACAAAAATTTAGTACATTTGCAATCTCAAAATCTATTGAGAAAACAAACCCGGTAAATTATTTCATTTAGAATATGGCAAAAACCAACGATATTTCAGTTGAAGAGAAGTTAAGAGCTTTATACGATTTGCAGATCATTGATTCTAGATTGGACGAAATCCGAAATACAAGAGGAGAATTGCCAATCGAAGTAGAGGATCTTGAGATTGAAATCGAAGGTCTTGAAAAGAGAG
>JAKOOG010000344.1 GCA_022701545.1 Weeksellaceae bacterium
CGTGGCAGTTTGTAGGAGCGGTGCTGCTGGGCTGCATTTTGGGCATGGTGTATTATAAAACAAAATCCCTCTTGCTGCCGATGCTGCTGCATGGCTTCAACAATTTATGTTCGACCCTGCTGATTACATACACTAAAAACGAAAGCTTCGCAGATGCTTTTAAAATACCCGAATGGATGATATTGGGAGTGGGGGTGATCCTTTTTTCTTTGTTCTTTTATCTCTTTATGAAAAAGTACAAAGTTCATTATTCTGAAATTTAAATCTGAATATTATTAAATTTTTCCCTACATATTTTACCAATAACGTTCATTTTTCTTATGAAACTATTTGTGGATTATGTTTAAATAAAATATAAATTAAAATGAAAACGGAGATGGAATTACTGGTTGCCACCCACAACATTCATAAAAAAGAAGAGATCCAGCAGATCTTAGGCGATAAATTTGTCGTTAAAAGCCTTACAGACTATAATATTCATGAAGAAATCGTAGAAGACGGCGATTCCTTCAATGCCAATGCCCTGATTAAAGCAAAATACTGCTTCGAAAAAACAGGGGTTCCCAGTCTTGGAGACGACAGTGGCCTGGTGGTGGAATCCCTGGACGGAAGACCCGGAATTTTCTCTGCACGGTACGCAGGCGATCATGATTTTGCCAAAAACATCGAAAAAGTGCTCAGCGAAATGCAGGGCATTGAAAACAGGAAGGCTTATTTCATTACCGTCTTATGCTACTATGATGAAAACGGGGCACAATATTTTGACGGAAGGGCTCATGGCAACCTGCTGCAAGAAAACAAGGGCTTCAAAGGCTTCGGCTACGACCCTATTTTTGTTCCGGAAGGATATGAGATGACCTTCGCTGAAATGGAACCTCAGGACAAAAATAAGATCAGCCACAGAAAACAGGCACTGGATTTGTTTCTAGAGTTCCTGAAAGAGAAAAGGTAAGGCAAAGATTGAGGTAACGGATAACCTGCTTTGAATCTGAGTTTCAGCCTTTGTCTAAACCTTAATCCGTACCTTTGTGTATATAATAAACTATCGATTTGAGTACTTACTTAACCATATTAGGCTTTAATTCGGCGATTCCTACCGTAAATTCTTCCCCGACCGCCCAGTTCCTGGAAATGGAGGAGCGGTCTTTCCTGATCGACTGCGGGGAAGGGACGCAGGTTCAGCTGAGAAAAGCGAAGGCGAAATTTTCGAAAATCAACCATATTTTCATTTCCCATCTTCACGGAGACCATTGTTTCGGCCTGCCGGGACTTATTGCGTCTTTCAGGCTGTTGGGAAGAGAAACGCCGCTGCATGTGTATGGGCCGAAGGGAATCAAGAAAATGCTGGAAACCATTTTTACGATTACCGAAACCCACCGTGGCTTTGAAGTGGTTTATCATGAGCTGGATAAAAACTATTCGGAGAAAATTTATGAAGACAACAGGGTAGAAGTCTATACGATTCCTTTAGATCACAGGATTTACTGCAACGGCTATCTTTTCAGGGAGAAACCAAAAGACCGGCACCTGAATATGAAAGAAATTGCCAAATACAGCGAAATAGAGACCTGCGACTATCACAACATCAAAGCGGGAAAAGACTTTGTTCTGAATGATGGCTATGTTCTTAAAAACGAAATCCTGACGGTTGATCCAGCGCCGTCAGTTTCTTACGCGTTCTGCAGCGATACCCGGTATCTGGAAAGTGTGATTCCGATTATAAAAAATGTAACGGTATTGTACCACGAATCCACTTTTCTGCACGACCTTAAGGAAATGGCCGATTATACGGGCCATACGACCGCCAGGGAAGCTGCAGTGATTGCCCAAAAAGCCGGGGTCGGGAAACTGATATTGGGACACTTTTCAAACAGGTATGGGGATTTGACGGTATTTACGGATGAAGCGAGAACGGTTTTTCCGAACACTTTTTTACCAAAGGCGTTGGAGCCCGTAAAAATTTAAAATTTTATGTTGAAGTTTGAAGAATTAAAAATCTTCCTGGATGAAAAAGCAGACCGGTATAATCATCCGGAATTTATAGAACATGATCCGATCCAGATTCCGCACCGTTTTTCCTTACGGCAGGATATCGAAATCGCAGGATTTCTGGCAGCGACCATTTCGTGGGGAAACCGGAAAGCTATCATCAGGTCGGCCGACAAGATGTTGGATATCATGGGAAATGCGCCTTATGATTTTGTACTGAACCACTCGGAAAAAGATTTAAAAGGAATAGAAGATAAAAGCATTCACAGAACGTTCAACGGGGAAGATTTTAATTATTTCATCAGGCAGTTTAAAAGGATTTATGCCGGAAATGAGAGTCTGGAAAATCTGTTTGCCGTTCAGGAGCCTGAAACCAATTTCGGCCATGCCATTGAACGTTTCAGGGGAGATTTCTTGGGAATCGAAAAGCACAGAAGCCATAAGCATGTCAGTTCACCCTATAAAAACTCTTCTACCAAAAGAATCATCATGTTTCTCCGCTGGATGGTCCGCAAAGACAAACGCGGGGTGGATTTCGGGATCTGGGAAAATATTGATCCGAAACACCTGTCGATTCCGCTGGATGTGCACACGGGAAATATTTCGCGTAAACTGGGACTGATCTCCAGGACGCAGAACGACTGGAAAACCGTGGAAGCACTGGATCTTGTCATCAGGACGTTTGATGATGAAGATCCTGCAAAATACGACTTTGCCCTATTCGGCCTTGGCGTGACCAAAGAATTGCTATAAAAAACAGAACACAATGAAAAAGTACGAAGAAAAGACAGAAGCTTTAGAAAAAATTGCAAACGGCATCACCTGGTGGATCGGTTCCATACCTTCACTGATTGCCCATACCTTATTCTTTATCATTTCTTTCCTTCTGCCGGTGCTGCACCTGGTGGAATTTGACAAAATGCTGCTGATTCTTACGACGGTGGTTTCGCTGGAAGCCATTTACCTGGCGATCTTTATCCAGATGTCGGTCAACAAGAGCCACGAAAAAATTGAAGACATCCAGGAAGATATCGAAGACATTCAGGAAGATATTGAGGAAATCAGCGAGGATATTGAGGAAATCAGTGAAGACATTGAAGAGATCAACGAAGACATTGAAGATATCCAGGAAGATATTGAGGAAATTAATGAGGAAGAGGACGATGAAGACCACAGTGAACGGGCTAGAACTGTTATGCTCAAAAGCAATGTAAGTTCCAATAAAAACGAAATAAAAGCATTAAAAGACAAAATTGAAGAGCTGCAGAATAAGATCGATGAGCTTAAAAAGGAGTAAAAAACTTCTAAACTGCGAAAAAATATATAAAAAGGCTGATAATTTTTATCAGTCTTTTTCGTTTATACAGATATATTATCTTCTCTCCCGAATTTTTAAAGAGATTTAAATTTTTAATAAAAATGGATAGCTTTTTGGGGAAATTTTAATTAAAAAATCATTATTTTTGGACAAACAACATCAAAATGTTAAATTATAGACTAAAAAACTACTATTTTATCTTAGCATTCCTCACTTTCTCAGCATCGATGCTGGGGCAGCGCAAAACGCCTAAGAATATTGTGACTTCGGCCAATAACAAAGCAGGTGTTTTCATCGATGTAAATGCAGCCGGTTATACACCGTCGACCTTTACTGCGGAGCAGCTGGTAAAAAATGTCCTGATCAATGGCGGATCTACCTGTTCGGTTCCGAACGTATCAAACGTAACGGTAACACCAAACCAGCCGGCGACCGACAATGACCGGTTTTGGGGATATTTCCATAAAGGAACTACCAATTTCCCTTTTACGGACGGAATTGTTTTAACAACCGGTTATGCAAGACAGGCCGGAAACGTGGCTTCCTCTGTAAGCACAGCAGTAACGGGGGCAGGTCAGGATGATCCGGACCTTTTAGCGGCAGTACCTAATACCAGCACCAATCCTGATGATCATTATCGTGATAATGTCATGCTTGAATTTGATTTCGTACCGAATTCCAGCCAGGTTAAATTCAATTATATTTTCGCTTCCGAGGAATATACGGGTTCTTATCCTTGTCAATATTCTGATGCTTTTGCATTGCTGATTAAGCCTACTGCGGGAGGACCGTATGTAAATGTGGCCGTTTTGCCGGGAGGAGCAGGGCCTGTATCTATGACCAATATTCATCCCGACATTTCAGGAGTATGTCCTGCGATTAACGAAATTTATTTTGCAGGATATAATTCTGCCTCTAATATTGTAACGAATTATGAAGGGCGGACGGTTCCTTTAACAGCAACTGCCACTGTAACGCCCGGCGTTTCATATCATTTCAAAATGGTTCTTTCCGATTTCAGGGATACCGCATTCGATTCTGCCGTATTTATCGAAGGAGGTTCTTTCGATATAGGAATTCAGCTTGTAGACGGAACCGGAGCGGTTTTGCCAAGTTCACTTAATATGTGTGACAATACCCCTCAGACTTTGGTAGCGCAGGTTTCTAATGCTGCCGGACTTACCTACCAATGGTACAAAGACGGCGTTGCCATTAACGGGGCGACAAGCGGTACATACATTGCGACAGCACCTGGAGTTTACGAAGTAAAAGTAATGGTTCCCGGGAATACGTGTCCGGCTTCCGCAACGGTTACTATTGTCGGAGGAACATCGCCTACTGTACAGAATGCCACGCTCACGGCCTGCTACGCTACAGGAAATGCTGTTTTTAATCTTACCCAGGCAGAACCGTATTTAACAACGACATCAGGCGTACTATTTAAATATTATGTAAACCAGGCAGATGCTGTAGCAGGAAATAATTCTAATATTGCAGCCCCTACCACTTATTCAAGTGCAGGAGGACAGACAATTTATGTAAATGTTTCCAAAGGATTCTGTTCAAAAGTAGCCCAGCTGCAGTTGGTAAAAGCTCCGCAAATGACCGCTACTATTGCAGCCCCTCAAAAACTTACCTGCGCCGCTCCACAGACTACATTAAATGCCGGAGCATCGGTATATCCTACAGGCGCTACCTTCAATTGGGTGGCTTCTGCAGGAGGGAATATTGTTTCAGGCGCCACAACGTCCAACCCGGTGATTAACAAGGGAGGAACCTATACTCTGACGATTACCAAAGTATACCAGCCCGGTGCCACCTGTACGGCCACTGCTTCTGTAAATGTGGAAGAAGATCTTGTGAAGCCGGTTGTAACACTGTCTGCACCGAAATACAGAATCTGCCAGGGAGAATCTGTAGTGATTACTGCTGCGGGTGCACTTACGTATGTGTGGTCCGGTCTTTCAGGAAACGGAGGGGTAAAAACAGTTACTCCGAATGTAACGACCACTTATACGGTAAACGGGATTGCTGCCAATGGCTGTCAGTCTGCGACCCCGGCAACCATTACCATAGAAGTAGTGCCGGCTATTGTTTCGAACGTGAAGGGCGGCTATATTTGCCAGGGAGACAACATTACATTGGACGCCGGATCCGGGCCGAATTACAGTTATCTTTGGAATACAGGCGCAACTACGCAGACCATTTCTGTCGGAACACCGGGGACATATACCGTAATCATTGATAATGGAGTATGCTCAAAAACATTTACGGTACAGGTGATTCAGGCTGTTATTCCTGAAATCATCAATGTGAATTATAATGAGAACGGAACCATGATCCTTACTGCAAGCAATCCAAGTAATGGCACGCTTGAATATTCAATCGATAACGGATTGACCTGGCAGAATTCAAATACTTTTGGCAATGTTCCGAGAAACACGGTGGTGTCCATCAGGGTCAGGGTAAAGAATACAAGCTGCGTAGGTTTCCTTGAGTATTTTACCTTTGTAATACAGAATGTCATTACCCCTAATGGCGATAATATAAATGATATCATTGATTTCAGGGGAGTAAACCAGAATAAAGACTTCAGAGCTTCCATCTTCGACCGTTACGGAAAAGAAGTATACCGGGAAAGCAAACTGCAGCCTTACTGGGACGGATACTTCCAGGGTAAACGCCTTAATACCGCTTCGTACTGGTATCAGGTAAGTTTCGAAGACCCTGCCAGCAAAAAGCCGGTTGTAAAAACCGGATGGATCTTGCTGAAGAATTTTGAATAATATTTTTAATATATCTAAAAAAGGCCGACAATTTGTTGGTCTTTTTTCCGTTTTAAAAGAATGAAAATTAATCTTTTTACGATAAATTTAATTGTATTAGTGACAACGCAATTTGCCTGGAATTGAAATTCAATTAAAAAAAATAGTATTTTTGTTTAAAATAATATAAAATGTTAAATAGGAGGACAAAAAATTTATTTTTGGCTTTGTTTTTATTTTTTGCAGCAGGATTTCTTTCTGCCCAAAACAGGGACGGGAAAGGAATAGCCAGTAAAAAAACTGCAGAAAATATGAAAGCCGGAGCTTTTATAGATGTAAATACCGCCGCATATCCGGAATCCGGCTTCAGCATCAGCCAGCTGGTAAAAGACGTGCTGATCAGTGGCGGATCTACCTGCTCAGCAGCCAACGTAACCAATGTTACGGTCTCTCCGAATTTAGCAGTTACCAACCAGAACAGAAGCTGGGGGTATTTTAATAAAGCATCCACCAACTTTCCTTTTGCCAAAGGAATTGTTCTTACCACCGGATACGCGAGAAAAGCCGGAAATGATTTTCAGGGAACCCTGAGTGATCCTCTTGGTTCGGGCGGAGATGCAGACCTGGCAGCAGCATTAAATGTTCCGAACAACCAGCTGAACGATGCCACTTTTATCGAATTCGATTTCGTGCCGGCCTCTACCAAAGTAAGCTTCAGATACCTGTTTGCTTCCAAAGAATATCAGACCAACTTTCCTTGTACCATCAGTGACGGTTTTGCCCTATTGCTGAAAAGAGTAGGAGACCCTTATACCAACCTTGCCGTTCTTCCGGGAGGTGCAGGGCCTGTGAGTGTAACGAACATTCACCCGGCTACCCAATATCAGACGGGCGCGCCGTTATCGTGCGGGGCAGCCAATGTGGCTTATTTCGGAGGCTATAATCTTCCGCAGGTAGAAACCAATTTTAACGGGCGTACCGTTCCTTTAACGGCTACGGCGACCGTGATTCCCGGCCAGACTTATCACTTCAAAATGGTTTTGGCCGATTATCAGGATTCCAATTTCGATTCTGCGGTTTTTCTTGAAGCGGGATCTTTTGATATAGGCGTTCAGCTTTTGAACCCTGCAGGGGTAGCCCTCCCTTCATCGATTAATGTATGCGATAATGCCCCGCAGACTTTTACGGCTTCGGTACAGGGAGGGGGTGCCACGTACCAGTGGTATCTGGGTTCAAATCCAATTCCCGGAGCCAATCAGGCTTCTTATACGGCCACTCAGCCCGGAACTTACACTGTTCAGGTATTTTTACCCGGCAATACCTGCCCGGGAACCGCTTCTGTGACTATCGTCGGCGGAACATCACCTACGGTACAGAATGCGACGCTCACGGCCTGCTATACCCAAGGCAATGCCGTATTTAATTTAACATCTGCACAAAGCTCGATCAGTACGACGCCGGGCGCTGTCTTTTCCTATTATATCAATCAGTCCGACGCTTTAGCCGGAAACGGAAATACAATTACAACGCCGACCGCTTTTCCAAGTGCCGGACAGACGGTTTATGTATTGGTTAAAAACGGGTTCTGCTCGAAAGTTGCCGAACTGCAGCTGGTAAAATCTGCTCAGATTACTGCGACTATTGCGACACCGGGAGTTCTGACCTGCGCCAATCCACAGGTTACCCTTAATGCTTCCGGATCGGTGTATCCTGCGGGAGCTACCTTCAGCTGGACAACTTCCAACGGAAATATTGTTTCGGGAGGCAATACCTTAAATCCGGTAGTCAATGCTGCAGGAACCTATACCCTCACCATTTCCAATACGTATCAGCCGGGAAATTTAACCTGCACCAACGCAGCCAGCGTTACGGTAACAGGAGACAGCGCACCGCCAACGACGGGCGTAACAGCTTCGAAAACGCTGATCTGTTCCGGTGAGTCCGTTACGTTAACGGCTTCCGGCGGTGCTACCTACAACTGGACAGGACTTACCGGAAACGGTGCTACCCAAACCGTTTCTCCGGCAACCACAACGACTTATACCGTAACTGCGGTGGGCGCAAACGGGTGTGTTTCCCAGACTCCGGCAACCATTACCATCCAGGTTTCACAGCCAATTACCGTGAATAATGCTACCTTACTGAAATGCTATCAGCAAGGTGGAATCAATTATAATTTAACTGAGGCCCAGCCACAGATTACGACGGCTTCCGGTGTTACCTTCTCTTATTATCTTACCGCAGCAGACGCCAATGCCGGAAATGCCAATACCATTACGAACCCTGCATCATTTAACAGTGCAGGGGGACAGACCATCTATGTTCTGGTAGTCAATGGCGGATGTCGGAATGTAGTTACCTTACAACTGTTATCGACACCACAGACAACTTTAACGATCAATCCGCCTCAACAGATTACCTGTACGACACCACAGCTTACTTTGAATGCTTCCACTTCCGTCATCCCTTCGGGATCTGCCATTGCGTGGACGGCTGCAGGTGGGGGAAATATTGTTTCAGGAGGGAATACGCTAACACCTGTCGTCAATGCAGGAGGAACATATACTTTAACGGTAACAAATATTAATCAGCCGGGTAACCTGAATTGCAGCTATACGGCTAATGTAACGGTAACACAAAATACAACCGCTCCGGTAGCTGCGCTAACTTCTACCGCTGCACAGATCTGTCCGGGAGAATCGGTTACATTAACGGCTTCAGGCGGGGTAACGTACAATTGGGGCGGCGGCCTTTCAGGAAATGGAAATACCCAGGTTGTTTCGCCGGCAAACACAACGGTTTATACCGTATTTGCAGTAGGGGCCAACGGTTGTGTTTCAACAAACCCGGCAACCGTTACGGTAACGGTTGGTCCTCCGGTAGCCGTGCTGGCCGCTTCAAAATCCAAGATATGTGCCGGGGAATCGGTTACCTTGACGGCGACCGGCGGTGTGACTTACGAATGGGTAGGCCTGCCTGGAAACGGAAGTACTCAGATCGTTTCACCGACCGTTACAACAACATATTCTGTTTTTGCTTTAGGAGGAAACGGATGTAAAGTAGCGACGCCGACTTCCATTACCATTGAAGTTGTACCGGCAATTGTTTCTTCTTTACAGGACGTTTATGCATGTGCAGGAGACAGCGGCATCTTAGACGCAGGTTCAGGACCGAATTATACTTATTTATGGAATACAGGGGCAACAACGCAGACCATTTCCGTAACCGCCCCGGGAACGTATTCCGTAACCATCAGCAACGGAACGTGTTCCAAAGTATTCTCGGCTCAGCTGATCAATCCGGCATTGCCGCAGTTTACCAATGTTACCTATGAAAAGAATATCCTTACCTTAACAGCTACAAATCCTACTAATGGAACGCTGGAATATTCCATAAACGGAGGCGTTAACTGGCAGGGATCCAATATTTTCTATAATGTACTGGACAATACGAACTATACCTTGATGGTAAGGGTAAAAGATGCAAAATGTTACACGTCCCTCGCATTCTTTACTTTTGTCGTAACCAATGCCGTTACTCCGAATTCGGACGGTAAAAACGATACGGTGGACTTTACGGGAATAAGTACTTATAATAATTTTGCAGCTTCTATTTTCGACAGGTACGGGCAGGAAGTATTTAAAGCTGGGAAAAATAACACCGTATGGAACGGAATGCTAAGAGGAAGCCTTATTCTTCCTACAGCAACTTACTGGTACCGGGTACAGTGGGAAAATCCGGCAAGCAGGAAACTGGAGCTTCGAAGCGGATGGATTTTGCTGAAAAACAGAAATTAAAAGATATTTAAATTACAACCTCTCATTCTGAGAGGTTTTTTTATTAGTTATTTATAAAAAAGCTATTTATATATGCGATTTATGCAGAAAAAAATTAAATTTGTTAAAACAAAAATATTATGAAGAGATATCTCCTGTTGTTTTCCTTTTTAGCTTCCTCATCGGGTTTACTGTATTCGCAAAAAACTTTAAACAGAAAGCCTCAGCAGGAAAAGGCTTCTGCTCTAACGATGAAGGCTGGTGCTTTTATTGATGTAAACGTTCCTACCTATCCTGCGTCAGCATATACCCCACTGCAGCTGGTGAAGGATGTACTGATTTCTTCAGGAACAAATTCATGTGTTACTCCTAATGTATCTAATGTTCAGGTAAGTCCAAACCTTCCGGCAACCAATGCCAACCGGTCATGGGGGTATTTCAACAGGGGAACTACCAATTTCCCTTTTAGAGACGGAATCGTATTATCCACCGGGTATGCTGAAAAGGCGGGTAATGCTTATATAAGCACTACCTTAGGGGATGACTTGCCTACAGGTAGCGATCCTGATCTTGTGGCGGCTACAAGTCCGTCCGTAACCCTTAATGACGCGGTTGTTTTAGAGTTTGACTTTGTTCCGACTTCAAGCCAGGTAAAATTCAATTATCTTTTTGCGTCGGAAGAATATACAGGAAGTTTTCCTTGTAGTTTCTCAGATGCATTTGCTTTATTATTAAAACCTGTAGCTGGCGGACCGTATGTCAACATGGCTGTATTGCCTGCTCCGGGAACCGGACCGGTAAGCGTAACCAATATTCACCCACAAAACAGTTTTACGGGAACAAATATGGGATGTGGCGCGCCAAATGTTGCATTTTTTGGAGGTTATAATACGACCAATATCGAGACGAATTTTAACGGAAGAACAATTCCTTTGCAGGCAACGGCAACGGTAGTTCCGGGACAGTCTTATCATTTCAAAATGGTTTTAGCGGATGCTATCGACAGCAGTTATGATTCTGCAGTATTTTTAGACGGTGGATCTTTTAATATCGGTGTAGAATTGCTTGATCCTTCCGGGGCCACACTGCCTGAAGAAATTAACGTCTGTGACAATACCCCGCAGGTGATCACGGCTTCTGTAAGTGATCCCAACATGAATTACCAATGGTTCTTCAACGGCGTAGCGATCCCGGGAGCAACATCCCCTACGATTACCGTTACCCAGCCGGGGAATTATGAAATCCAGGTGACCTTCCCGGGAAGTCCCTGTCCTGGAAAAGCCAATATTAAAATTAACGGAGGAACTACACCTACGGCAACAGATGCTACTTTGCTGCTCTGTTCCACCCCTGATGTCACGTGGTTCGATTTAACGAATGCCATGCCCTCCATCAGCACAACTCCGGGAGCTGTGTTCCGTTTTTATGTGAACCAGGCGGATGCAGTCGCTCAGAACAACAATTATATTACCGATATTCTTCATTATAACGGTACCGATGGACAAACTCTGTATGTTGTTGTTTCAAATGGAGGCTTCTGTAGTAAAATGGTGGAATTAAAACTGTCAAAAGAAGCTACACCTACTGCCAGCCTTACGGCATCGCTTATTAAGGTTTGTCCGGGAACAACGGTAGACTTTACAGCGACCGGAGGGGTAACATACCAATGGGCAAATTTCTCAGGTACAGGAAACACCCAGTCGGCAACCGTTTACAATACAACCACCTTCCAGGTCTATGCTATTGGTGCAAAAGGCTGTAAATCTTTGCTTCCTGCTAAAATTACCGTTGAGGTCGTACCGGAAATCGTTTCTTCCTTACGTGATGTAGAAATATGTGCGGGAGACCGCGTGACGCTTGACGCCGGAGACGGCCCGAATTATACCTATCTGTGGAGTACAGGTGCCGTTACCAGAACCATCGATGTAGACCAGTGGGGCATTTATTCGGTGAAGATCAAGAACGGATTCTGTGAAAGGACTTTCACGGCTAAAGTAATGGCTGCAGCATCTCCTTATGTAACCAATCTTGAGTACAGCAACAACACTTTGACGATTACAGCAGAGGTGCCGATGATCAACAATATCCCTCAGACGGCAGAATATTCCGTGGACGGCGGTATTACCTGGCAGGCATCGAATGTATTCACAGGCCTTATCAACAATGCCAACTACAACATTCAGGTAAGAACGGTAGGGACACATTGCGTAGGAGCCTTGGAGTTCTTTACATTCAATATTGCCAATATCATCACGCCGAATCAGGATGGTGTTAATGATACCCTGGACCTTACGGCGCTTGGGTCATTCAATAATTTCACAGGATCGGTTTACGACCGCTATGGCTCCGAACTGTTCAGGTTCTCCAAACAGACACCGGTCTGGGACGGAACCCTCGGTGGGAAAAGATTGCCGACAGCAACGTACTGGTACAAATTTAATTTTCAGTATCCGAAATCCAAGGCCACGATGAACCACTCCGGCTGGATCCTTCTGAAAAACAGAGAATAAACAATTAAATCAAACGATAATGCAATACAAAAGCCCTTCAGGAAACTGAAGGGCTTTGTTTTTACTGATTGTTAAACCATTACTTATTTTCTTTCCAAAGTTGGGTAAAAGAAATAAAATCCGTTACGCTTAACTCCTCAGCTCTTTTATCCATGAATTCATGGGTTTTCAGGGCTTCAGGAATGTTAAGGATTTTCAGGGCATTCGACAGTTTTTTTCTTCTCTGGTTAAAACCGGCTTTTACAATCTGCTTAAAAAGGATTTCATTTCCGGCCAGGCCTTCCTTCGGATTTCTTGTGATCCGGATTACCCCAGATTTTACTTTCGGCGGCGGATTGAATACATTTTCATGAACCGTAAACAGGTATGCCGTATCATAGTAGGCCTGGATCAGAACAGACAAAATCCCGTAATCTTTGGTTCTCGGAACAGCTGCCGTCCTTTCGGCGACCTCTTTCTGGAACATGCCCACCATTTCGGGGATCAGCTCATAATGATCGATGATTTTAAATAAAATCTGTGAAGAAATATTATAGGGGAAATTCCCGATTACGGCAATCTGCTCGCCGTTTGTAAACTGAAAATCCTGCTTCAGAAAATCGCCTACAAAAGTCTCTTCCGTAACTTTGGAGTAATTGTCCTTCAGATATTCTATGGACTCTTTATCGATTTCCGCAAGATAAATATGCTGGTTTTTTTCCAGCAGGTATTTGGTTAGAACACCCATTCCCGGACCGACTTCCATGACATTCTGATAGTCCTCAAAACAGAGTCCGTCTACGATTTTTCTTGCGATGTTTTCATCCGTCAGAAAGTGCTGACCAAGATGCTTTTTTGCTTTTACACTCAATGTTTTTTATGATTTTATTAACAGTGATTTCTCTTTTTCGTTCCCAAATTTCGGAAGATTTTTTCTATTTTAGCCAAAAATTTTAATATTAATGGCTAAATCGGTAGATGAGTTTAATAAGAAAAGGCTTAGGTCTAGCAATATTACAGTAGTAATAAGTATTGCCTTAGTGTTATTTTTGTTGGGATTAATGGGACTTATTCTGATCAATGCCCAGAAATATTCGGATTATATCAAAGAACAGCTTGTGGTAAATGCTTACTTTGACGAAAA
>JAKOOG010000063.1 GCA_022701545.1 Weeksellaceae bacterium
ATTTTCCTTAAAAATACCAACCATACCAACCAGATCAGGCGGCTGTACAAGCTGAAGAGAAAGTCGGGGCTGAATTCCAGGGTGCTGACGGTTTCCAGCGATGCCATCGATAAGTTCAAGCTGCTGGGACTGCAGGATTCCGAAGTATCGGATTTAAAGGATAAACATAAAGATGTAGTCACGGATTTCGACCATCTGAACATCCAGGTGACCAATCTGATCGGCATGTTTCTGGCCCTCTCCGACCAGAAAGCCAACCAGGTGATGAAAGTTCTGGCAATATATTCCGTTTACTTTTTACCGATTACTTTTATCGCCGGAGTTTACGGGATGAATTTCGATAATATGCCGGAACTGCACCATAAAAACGGATATTTTTTCACGCTGGGATTCATGGCGCTGGTGGTGATCTGTACGTTTATTTATGCAAGAAGGAAGCAATGGTAATGTTCAACTGACGGGATGCCCTGTAAGGAAAACAGTTGCAAAGATTGAAAAAATGTTCGTCGGGATGTTTTACTAAGTTCAGAATTAAATTACCTTCGTTAAATCAAAATAATTTAACCACTCAATCACCATGAAACCCGAAGCCCTGCAAAAAATCCTTGAAGACCCTGCCCTTTCCAAAGAATCCAGAGAAAAGCTGGCTGCACTGCACGATCTTATCTCAGCCAAAGAATTTTCGGATCTTCTGGATCAGGAAGGAAACCAGTATGTGGAATTTGTGCAGGAAGGCGGCGGCGTCTGGGGAAGTGCGCTGGTAGGTTATCTGTATGCCCTGGAAATTTTCGGCATCCGGTTTCTGAAAGTGGCCGGAACGAGTGCAGGAGCCATTAATACGATGCTGATTGCCGCCTGCAGGACAAAAGAGGAAACCAAGAGCGAAGTCATCAGAAATATTCTGTTCAACTGGGATTTTTCCGATTTTATGGATGGAAAGCCGTACATCAAAACCACCATCCATTCGATGCTGAACAATAAGCATTTTATCCGGAATAACGTGATCATTGCAGGAGTGATTATGCTGATTTTGGTTATTATGCCGTTCGCTGTTTCTTCGGAAACCACCTTGCGGGTCAAACTGCTGTTCCTGGTTCCGATCATCCCGATTCTCATGGCCATGGCCTGCCTGCTGAAGCTGTATAATGACCTTAAAAAAGCCAATTCCGGGCTGAATCCGGGAAACACCTTCCTGAATCAGATGCAATCGGTGCTGGATGGTTTCGGCATTAAAACCGTTGCCGAATTAAACGAAAAATT
The DNA here is from genome assembly GCA_022701545.1 of Weeksellaceae bacterium. GTDB lineage: Bacteria > Bacteroidota > Bacteroidia > Flavobacteriales > Weeksellaceae > Chryseobacterium. Next base: position 1,261 of record JAKOOG010000063.1, read on the forward strand.
TGTGCAGAAAGGCAAAAACCTCAACCTGAACTACCGCTACGGAAACGAAATGCAGTATTACCATATTGCGCTGGATAGCATCGGGGAAATCTACACCAACAACAAAGAACATATCGACGAAATCCGCTACCGTATTTTTTATGAAGGAACGGTCAACAACGATTATTACAAGAAAGATCCTTTCTATTTATTGCAGTCGGAATACATTGTGGTGACCACGGACATCAATGCCAAGATCAAGGTGGAGCTGCCGACCATGGCCAATTTATATTGGTCCGAAGAAGAACTTAAGCACATCAGTCCGGCCGAATTCGTGCGGGCCTCGATGTCGGTCCCTTTCTTTTTTGAGCCGTTCCAGAAACAAATCAACCGGAATGACGATTCGGTAAAATATGCCTGGAAATTCTGGATGAACACGAAGCCGGAAGATATTAATCCGGTCGGGGTCTTTATCGACGGCGGAAGCATTTCCAACTTCCCGATCGATCTTTTCCACTCTGCCGATATTTTTTATCCGAGAACGCCGCTTTTCGGGGTACAGCTCACCAGCGATTCCGATATTCTTTCAGAAAAAGGAAAAACCAGTGCGGAAATTCTAAAGTCACCCTTCTCCTTTGGCGGGAATATCATCAGTACTTTAAAAGGCTTTAATGATAAGACCTTTCTCACCAAGCATACCTTCTACCATCTGTTCAGCATCCAGACGGTGAACTGCGGAACCAGCAGCTGGCTGAATTTCTTCATGAAAAGAAACGAAAAAGAAGAACTCTTCAACCGTGGTTTTTCCGCGGCCCTCGATTTCCTCCATCAATTCGACTGGCAGAAATATAAGTGCGAACGGATGATGCTTTCCATGAAAGAGAAAAAAATTCTGAAGGAAGAGGATACGAAGACGGTGGGATAAAGAATTTTGAGTATTTTTAACCTCTTTGATTTACAAATTGATACAAGATGCGGGATTATCTGCAGGGTATTTTGAATGCATATGCCGTTTTCGGGATGACTGATGAAGCCTATGATAAAATCGGAAGTCGTATTGATTTCTTTATTATTGAAGACTCCGATAAAGATTATATTGTACACTTTATCAGGAAATAAAGTATCTTGGAAATCCTATGATATTTTTATCAGTAACAAACTAGGAATCCTCTTCATTTACCCTTATGAAAGCCATGATCGTCCTTTTGTAAAAAATTCTATCAGGGAATCTCAAAAGAGGAATCGGAAAGAAGAATTAACTTTGCGTTGAATAAATAAAACAAATTGCAATTCATGGATCAGGAAACCGTAAAATACATTATACGCTATTTTGGCCATCTTATGACGGATGATGAAAGAGCAGCCTTGCAATATCATATGTATATGTATAAATCTTCCGATAATGAAAAAATGAGAGAAATCATGAAAGAAAGAGGTTGGATTAAACAAACCCCTGAAACAGATCATCTGTTACAAAACGGATATGAGGAATTTGAAATGAATACAGCAAGGCGGATTCTGAAAGAGATACCGGAAAAGATTTTCTTCAATAATTGTCCGGACTGCGGGAAGCTGGCAAGAACCCCTTCTGCAAAACAATGCAGATACTGCGGATTAAACTGGCATCAGAAATGAATTTAAATTTAACATTTCCATTAATGATTAACAAAATTGACTTACGGGAAACATTGGATCTCCCCCTATTTGAAACCACCACTGAAAC
>JAKOOG010000065.1 GCA_022701545.1 Weeksellaceae bacterium
TTTGTATTGAATGGTTTTTAGCGTAAAATTTATTCTAATCGGAGTTTTATTTTGTATCTTGTTTTAAAAATTAAACACAAATACCTTCAGCATCTTTGATAAGATAGGTTATCGGATTATTTACAGATCAGACAAAGATGACCGCATCAAAAAAGCAGGTATTTGATTCTCAGCTTAAATCATGGGTAAACCTCTACATTTCTTTTTGTGCTGTTCGGCAGTTTCGGCAACGATGTACGTGAATGCACAAAACAGGTCGGCAGACAGAAAGATGAACAGCAATGACAGCTTACGGATTCATTCCGTAGAAGAAGTGGTGGTTTCAGCGTCCAGAACCACCGAAAGTATTCTTAAAACTCCGGTGACCGTAGAGTCTCTACATTCTGCCTTTCTCCGGAATACCGCCGCCCCGTCTTTCTTCGATGGCCTGGAAAATGTCAAAGGAGTACAGATGCTGACGCCAAGTTTAGGATTTAAAATTATCAATACCCGTGGTTTTGCCAATACAACGAATGTGAGATTCAGCCAGTTGGTAGACGGTTTCGACAATCAGGCACCCCATATCGGTGCTCCGATCGGCAATGCCCTGGGGCCAAGTGACCTCGATATCGAACGTGTTGAAATTATTCCCGGTACTTCTTCGGCCCTGTACGGACTGAATGCCATCAACGGGCTGGCCAATTTTATCACAAAGAATCCGTTTACCACGACCGGGGTTCTGTTCCAGCAAAAAACGGGTGTCAATCATGTTGGGGAATCCACTGATAAAGCGACCCTTTTTACCGAGTACAGCTTCCGGGTTGCCGAAAAACTTTCAGACCGGTTTGCTTTCAAGCTGAACGGCACCTTTACCAAAGGGACCGATTGGAAAGCGGATAATACGGATGATCTTAATCCAAACGCTAACCTGGGACTGGGTATTGCCGGCGGTATCAATAACCCGGCTTACGATCCTGTAAACGGATACGGTAACGAATCATCCAACCGCCGCACGCTCACCCTTAACGGCAAACGCTATGTCGTTGCCAGGACCGGATACCGGGAGCAGGACGTTACGGATTACAACATTCAGAATCTTAAGGCGGACATCGGGTTATCTTATCAGTTCAATCCCCAAACCACCCTTACCTACACCTATCGGTTTGCCGATCTGGACAACGTATACCAACGGGCCAACCGGTTTGCCCTGAAAGACTATATCCTGCAACAGCATGCGGTGGAAATCAAACATGATTTTTTCCTGTTCAGGGCCTTTGTAACGGCTGAAAATACAGGCAAGTCCTACAACCTCAGGTCGGCGGCCGAAAATCTGGACCGCAGGTTTAAAACGGATGACCAGTGGTATGCCGATTACACAGCGGCCTTCAACAATGCTTCGGCAGGTTCAGGATCGGATGTCGTACAGGCACTCAATCAGGCACGCGCCATGGCTGATCAGGGAAGATTACAGCCGGGTTCCCCGGAATTCAACCATGTTTTAAAGGAGCTTGCCAATATCAATAACTGGGATCAGGGGGCTGCATTACGCGTGAAAGACAAATTGGTGCATGCCGAAGCACAGTCTGATTTATCCAAAATACTGGGAAGTAATTTCAGGAAAAACACAGGGCTGAATCTGCTTGCCGGAATAGATTACCAGTCCTACATCATTGAACCGGACGGAAATTACTTCGTTAACCCCGCCGCCGGTAATACATTTGATACTTTCAGCTACGGTAAAACCGGCGGCTTTCTGCAAGCCGGTAAAGATCTGTTCAACGGAATTTTGAAAGTTTCTGCAACCCTGAGAATTGATAAGAATGATTATTTTGATGTTAAATACAATCCCCGTCTGACGGCGGTATTTAGTCCTTTCAAGCAACAGAGTCTGCGGATGGCTTTCCAGAGCGGTTCAAGGTTTCCCAGTATTTTTGAAGCCTTTTCCAACGTCAACAGCGGCGGCGTTAAAAGAATCGGCGGTCTAAAAGTAATGTCCGACGGTATTTTTGAAAATGCGTACCTGCGCAGTTCCATCGACCGTTTCCAGGCAGCAGTCACGGCAGATTTCAATAATGGAATGACCACAGCAGATGCTGTGGAAAAAGAAAAAGGACTTCTGGTGAAAAACTACTATACTTATCTGAAACCGGAACACATTACCTCTTTTGAAGCAGGTTATAAAGCGTTCTTCCTGAAAAAAAGCATACAGCTTGATGCTGATTTTTATTTTAACAGGTACAATGATTTTATAGCACAGGTTGAAATGAATGTACCGAATACCACCGTACAGGAACAGATTCCCACCTTTTTAAACAACAGGAATCAGCAGAGCCGGTACCGGATGTACACCAATTCCCGCAGTGTGGTTTACAATTTCGGGGGAAGCATCGGGGCAAGTTATTTCCTGGGCCGGCATTACCAAATTGCCGGAAACGTATCGTATGCCAAATTAAGCCGGACCGATTATAATGATGGTTTTGAAGACGGCTTTAATACCCCGGAATGGATCGCTAATCTTTCTTTCGGCGGAACGCAGATTTTTGAAAGACTGGGATTTAATCTGACTTACAGGAGACAAAGCTGTTTTTACTGGCGCTCATTTTTAGTTAATGGAGAGGTTGCAGCCTACGGAACCATGGATGCACAGGTGAATTATGATTTTTTCAGAGAAAAACTGAGGGTCAAGATCGGAGCAACCAACCTGCTTAACAGACCGTATTATTCTTTTTTAGGAGGGCCCGGCATCGGAGGCTTGTATTATACGACGCTTACGTACAGTCTATAAACAAGCGAAAAATTATTCTCTCTAGAAGCCAGGTTTCTGAATCAGACTTTTTTGACAATCAAATAGAGAAGATTTTCGGAATGCAGGCATCCTGTTATTGATCCATTCTCACTTCTCACTTCTCACTTCCCGGTGCCACTCCCCCATTCTGTTTTGCCCGGATTGTGGAATTGATCGGCTTTAAAAATCATCAGCTATTTTTTTCATCTTAAGAATTTGGGATCCGCCAGTGAGTAATTCACCGCTGTTTTCAGCTAGGTACGGAATTTGAAGGTCTTAAGACTTACTTACAGCGGCTTGTGGCATTGTGTTCCTGCTGATGGTGTAATTAAAAATTAAATTATGAAAATACTGAACAACTTTTGGGACATCCTCAAAGCAACTTATAAAGACTGGAGTGCCCGGGATCTGGGGACGGAAGCGGCCAGTTTGGCTTACAGTGCCATTTTTTCAATTCCCGGCCTGCTGATTATCGTAATCTGGATTACGGGAATTTTCTTCGGTACCGAAGCCGTGCAGGGCGAAATTACGAAATTCATCGGAAGCATGATGGGAAAAGATGTGGGCAAGAGCCTTGAAGACATGGTTATCGGAGGTATGGTTGACAAGAAAAACATTGTCATGAAAATTGTAGGGATTGTAACGCTTATTTTTGGAGCAACCTCTTTATTCTTCCAGTTTCAGAAAACGCTTAACAAACTTTGGGATGTGGTGGCTGCGCCGAAAAAAGCATGGGAAAAATACCTTCTCGACCGGGCCAATTCCCTGGGACTGATTATCGTTATTGCTTTTCTTCTGCTGGCCACCCTGCTTTTAAGCTCATTTATCGGTCTGGCGAGTGACTGGGTAGTCCGTCATTTCGGACTCGAAACCTTGGTTTTGGTAAATGTGCTGAATATTATAGTGGGCTTTCTGGTTTCCTTATTTCTTTTTGCCGCAATGTTTAAAATCCTGCCGGATGTGCAGCTGCAATGGAGATCGGTCTGGGTAGGAGCGGCAGTAACGGCGGTGCTTTTCACCTTAGGAAAATACATTCTGACTTTTTATTTCGATAAATTTAATCCAAGTTCGTCTTTCGGGACGGCGGGAACGGTGATCCTGCTCCTGCTCTGGATCAATTATACCTGCCAGCTCATCTTTTTCGGGGCCGAATTCACAAAAGTATATACGAAAGTAAACGGATACAAGCTTAAACCTTCAAAACATGCCAAATGGAGCCCGCAGATCGTTCCGCAGGAAGATCATCAGGAAGTGGTCTCCGGTGCGGAGCCTTCCGGCAAGAAATAAACTTGTTTAATGTGAACCCGGATTAAAAATCAAGGTTATCAATTGGAAGAGCGAAGACAAACGCCGTCAGTTCTTTTCGTTACAACCGTTGTTCAGGTCTTGAGGATCAATGAGGATACGGAGCTAAATTTATCGACCGATCGTGTAATTAACAGGAATTCAAATATTTAAACAAGGATATTCAACCAGATGTTAAAGTTCTACAGGGTGATCATCCCGGAAATCTTAAAAAAGACAAAAAAATCTTGAAGTCACTTGAACGGCTGAAAAAATTAAATAGTAAAAAACCAGCCTTCAAAAATCATTAATCTGTTTAAAATTCAACACCTCAATACTCATTCTATTTCGCGGAACGTTACCGGACTCATCTGCATATTTTTCTTAAAGAAATTATTAAAATGAGTTGCCTCTTTGAAACCTAACGAATAAGCGATTTCGGAAATGTTCCATCCGGTATGCCTGAGTAAGATTTTAGCCTCCTGTAACAAGCGCTCTGCAATAATCTCCGAAGTTGTTTTTTCAATGGTTTTTTTGACGGCTCGATTAAGATGATTGACATGGACGGAAAGCTGACCCGCGAACTCCGAAGGCGAACGTAAACAGATTCTCTGCCTCGCATCTTCTATAGGGAACTGACGTTCCAAAAGTTCCAGAAACAGGTAGGTGATCCGCTGAGAAGCATTGGCCTTTTGCTTTTCAGCTTTTAAAGCCGGTTTGATTTTATGGGTGTAATGAAGTACATCGAACACCCGATTTCTCAGCTGGTCATATTTATGGGTATAATCAGAAACCATTTCAACCTGCATTTTCCTGAAAATCTGCCTTATATCTTCCAACTGCTCATCCGTCAGTTCAAAAACCGGTATCACATCGGGTTTGAAGACTTCATAATCATTCAGATTTCCGAAGTGATGAAAAAATGCAGGCGTAAAAACGCAAAAAAACCCCGATTTGTGATCATCAATCCATTCAAATTTATAAGGGATCTGCGGACTGCTGAAAAATAATGCCTGTTTTTGAATATCAATAACCTTATCCGCATAATGAATCCTGTTTCTTCCGATAATCAGCGTGATCTTAAAATAATCCTTCCTGCTGTAGACCACTGGCCTGGCATTTTTTTTTACATATTGATCTATCGTAAAAACATTGAAATGCCCAACCCCATTGCGGATATTCTCGGGAACATGGTCAAATTTTGACCGGTAAAACTCTTCCAAGGACTGCATTTTTTCCATGATCTAAATGTACGAAAATCAAGTAAAAAATGCTGTCCTCCTGTAATCACAAACGCTTTTTACTTTGAGCTTAAGATTTTTACTTGAAATCAGTGGAATAAGAAATAGCTCTATTGCTTTCCAATTCCTCTGAAAGCAAATTAATCTTCTCCGCCGCACGATGATAGGCATCACTTCCGATATACAGACGAACCGGAGGATTCGGATTCTCTGCCAGATCGATAAAAACCTGGGCCAGCTTTTCGGGATTACCGATCTGTACTCCGTTCATTGCTGCATATTTTTCGTGTGATGCCCTTATCTTATTGTAGCCGTCGATTTTGTTCTCTGCAAAAACGAGGGAGCTGTCTTCCAGGAACTCGGTCCTGAATGCTCCAGGTGCCACCACCGTCACTTTAACTCCGAACTCTTTTACATCTTCTGCCATCACCTCGGAAAGTCCCGTTACAGCATATTTTGTTGCAGCATACATGGCCCAGCCGACCCCCGGGGCAAAGCCTGCAATAGAAGAAATGTTGACAATGTTTCCGGATCTTTGTTTCCTGAAGTAAGGCATCACGGATTGCATGGTTTTGATGACGGCCATCACATTAATGTCAAAACTGTCTTTGATTTCTTTTTGATGTAATTCTTCTACGGCCCCTCCAATCCCGTAGCCTGCATTATTGACCAATACATCGATTTTTCCGAAGTGGGAAGCCGTTTTTTCAAAAGCTTCGCTGATGGATTCTTCACTCGTCAGATCTATTTCCAATGGTAAGAACTGTTGCCCGTCAAAATATCCGACCGCATTAATTAAACGCTGAGATCGTCTGCTTGTTGCGGCAACCCTGTAACCGCATTCAATCAATTTTTTCACTAACGATAGCCCCATTCCTTTAGAGGCTCCCGTCACAAACCATACTTTATTTGTATTCATATCCTGATTTTATTTAATTACAAAATTAGAGTGATCCTCTGTATTAACTCTTACTAAATAAACACAATAGAATACAAAAATCAAATAATTGAAGAAAACTTAACTTTGGTTTGCTATCAATTATCAGATACAGAAAAGGGTGTTGTTCCTGCCTTAAAATTTCAGGCAGCAAAAAGACAACTGCAGCCAATAAGAGATTAGGTTTAAATAATATTCAAACAGCTTCTGAAAATAAACAAAAGGAAAACAAAACTTTATAATCTTGCAACCGGCATAAGGTGGGCCGAATTTTTATTACTAACCCTAATTGCTGTTGTTTTTTTAAACTAAAAATTATAATCATTATATAATTTTTTTGACTCCGGGAATTAAAATGACCAATGAACCCAGCAAGAAACTAAATAAAACCGTCAATGGAGCAACTACCAAAAGCTTAACAGCAGCATCGACCTGCCAGTTCCTGAAAACCAAAGTCACTACTACGATAACCAGCGGATGGAAAATATAGACCGCAAAGCTGCTTCGTGCTGACTGACGGGACAATTTTGAAGTAGTATTCCAGCTCTTTTTCCCTATGATCAGCAATGCGGTAAGAATGGAAATACCTATCCACTGTTCCCAGAGTGCATAGATCAATGCCTGCCAGTGGAAACCGCCTGAAAAGTAGGAGATCGGTGTATTCAGTTTCAAAGCAATGAAAAAGAATACAGGGAAAAACAGCAGACACAAATAGGCCGATCTTTTAAGCTGCCTTCCCATTTTATCTGAAAGCTGTTCAAACCAATTATTTTGAGCGGCAAACAGACCAATGATGAACAAAGCGATGTACTGGGGAAAATGCCCTAACTGAAAACCAACCGGTTTCAGTACCCAACCAACAGGGAAGATCATTCTCACCAGAAAACTGATTATTCCTAATCCCAAGGCAAACCATAACACAGTGGTAAGATCAGGTGCCTTCAATGGTCTGTAAGTACGGATAGTAAATAATTTTCTACATGCCACATAGATCAACGTGAAAAGCAATAATGCCGCCGCGAACCATGTCACGCCCAGATCGATCCAGCTATCATAGCGGCTGAGATACTCCACAAAGCGAATATGATCACCTTTTCCAAAATAATACACCAGATAGCAAATAAAGGGAGTCAGGATAAAGGAATAGAACAAGACCGGGATTCCGAGTCTCACCAACCGGTCTAGAACAAATTTTGAGGCCCCTTTTTTCTTGTAAGATGATCCTGTAAAATAAGCAGCCAACAAAAAGAAAAAGCCCATGAAAAAAGACTGGTTTACACTGACGAACATAATCATCACCCGTTTTGCGCCTTTAAACAGGGTGGGTTCATTGTAATACCAGCCATCGGAAGAACTGTAGGTGATCAATGTGTGATGAAGTACAACCAGTATGGTCAACAGAACTTTGATATTATCGATATAGATCAAATGGTTGGCCGTTCCGGGCTTCTGACCGGCAGTGATCTTTGTGTTTGTCATAAATAGGTTTTTATTATCAATGGCAAACATACGTTAAGAAAAGCCTCTATGAGACGGGCCTGTTACGGGCAACTGGAATTTGTGATGAATAACCAGCTTAAGGCTTATGCCTGTTACCAAGCGCTTGATAACAGGAATTGAAACTTTCCGTCTGCTTTCTCGAAACGGGGACTTTGAGATCAGTTTCTCTAAACGACAGCAGGCAGCCCTGCGAATTTCCTGTTACTTTTTCAATCCTGAACATATTAACCAGATAAGCTCTGTGGCATCTGAAAAAATCCGGGTAAGCTGCTAGCTGAGCTTCGAACTGGGTCAGGGAGATCCTCTTCACCTCTGTAATGACCCGGTCATCTTTTACCCTGATCAATTCTATATAATTTCCATCCGCTTTGGCAAAGAGGAGATCTTTAATATCCAGCTGAAAATCATCCTGCTTTACCTGCGTGCTGATAAAAAGACAGGGATCCGCTGCATCTTCCGCCGTTACCGGAACAGGTACAAATTGCAATATAGAGGGAGATCCTTTTTTGGATTCAAAATAGAAACTGGCAAGCCTGAGAAAAAAATAAAAGAATACTCCGGCCACTAAACAATTCCTGACCTCTTCAAAAAGATACCGCCAAGACCAGTTATCTGGATTATTATACAGCATATCCCTCATCAAAAAGCTGACAGCCCCCATAAGGATAAGAAGAACCGCAATATGAAAAAATTCTTTCATCAAGGTCCAGCGGGACGCGGCTTTCCTTCCTCTGAAATAATTTAACCCCCTGAAATAAGCGAACAGAATGAAGGCAGGGGCCAAAGCATGAAAAAAACAGATTAACAGATAATGCATCCTAAGTTCCGGGTCATAGACACCAAAAGGCCTGAAGAACAGTAGAAAAAGTAAAATACAGAAGAAAATGGTCGTCGAACTTTTAATTAAATTGTCAGATCTGAATCTTTTAGGATATTCTATCGCGTTGACCAAATGTTCTGTATTGACGTAAATTTTCATTCTTAATTTATTTCCGGATCAAAAATAGATAAAATAAATATTTCTCTATGCCTCACGATTCAATCGTAATCAAGTTATCTTCATTTCATCATTCAACGCTAAGCTTTTTGGCTAAAAATAACCATTGACTTTATCGGGTCAATTGCTGTAAATTTGCTTCAGAAATCAGGCGACTGGTCTTCAGAATTTTTATATGATTTAAAAGTGGCATCATCAAACAGACCTGGATCAGAAGACTTTTTCTTTTCAAGCATATATTCAATACCTAAGAACCCTTTACTTTATGTTCTATAAGCTCCAACAATACCAATCCGTTCAATGGATCATTATCCACATCAGATATCTCATTGCATTGGCCTTTGTACCTTCCGGATTTACAAAACTGATGGGCGAGAGATTTACCCAACTGCCAAAATCTGAAGCGGTAGGCCAGTTTTTTGAAGCTCTTTATCAATCAGGCATGTATTACCATTTTCTGGGGTTGGCCCAGATCGTGACAGCAATACTTCTGATGACCCAGCGATTTGCTCTCATAGGTACAATCCTGTTTTTAGCGATTACCACTAATATCTGGATGATCACCGTTTCGCTGCCTTTCAAAGGAACCTGGATCATCACAAGCCTGATGATGTTTGCCGGTTTTGTTTTACTGTATTGGGACAAGAACAGGATATCAGCAGTCTATTCTGACAGCGAAATACCAGGTAAAAAATACGCACCCAAGGCATCAAAACTATGGATCAATGCCGGCATCGTCTATATCATCAGCCTTCTTGCCCTTTGCTATGCAGGCCCAAAGACAGATCTTGTCTCAAAAGGCATTGCCATCATCACATATTTTATTTTGGGAACTACCTTTTTTTATACCAATTTTGTTTTCTGGAAAAAATCAAATCATGGCATTAAATCACAAAATATCCTATAGATAGATCCCTGTCTGCATTTGATAATAATAAATCTATAAATAATTTTTTATGAAATTTCTCTTTTTTCGCCTTGCCGTAATTCTCGCTATTGCCCATTCCGTACAGAGTAAAGCCTGTTCTGCTTTTCTACTGACCGGAAAAGATCATAATGTTGTGGGCTTCAATGAAAACTGGAAAACAATGCCGGGAATGATCGTGATCAACAAACGCGATGTGCTGAAAAGGAACATCAGCTGGCAGAATCTGACAACTGACCAAACAAAAGCCAATAAACAATGGACCTCAAAATTCGGTTCCGTTACCTTTAATCTTTTAGGATATGATTTTCCCTGCTACGGGGTCAATGAAAAAGGCCTTTTTCTGGTCGAATTATATCTGGAAGAAACGACCAAAGTTTACAATCCACAGCAGCCCAATATGTTCTGGGCACAGTGGATCCAGTATCAGTTGGATAATTACCAATCGGTAAAAGAAGTGGTGGACCATCTGAATGACGGACCAAACATCGACTGGTGGCCCAATGCAGCCGGAAGTCATTTTTTCCTGACGGATGCAAAAGGAAATTCCGCAACGATTGCCTTACTGAACGGTAAATATACCGTGCTTACCAATAAGGAAATGCCAATGCCATTGCTATGCAATAATCAGTACCCTAAGGATCTGGCCGCTGCTAAAAAGTTTGATTTTCTTGGCGGAAATGAAAAGTTTGATCCGGATCAGAACAATAAGTGGGAAGATCGTTATAACCGTGCCTATTACATGCTGAAGAATTATAAGTATGATCAAAAACCTGTTGAGTATGCCTGGAATATTTTAAATTCGATACACCCCGGTGAATGGCAGACCGTTATTGATACAAAGAAAATGAATCTGTACTTCAGATCCGATCTCAAAAAAGAGGTGAAGACCATCGATATCACCAAGTTGGATTTTTCTAAAAATGCCGCTGTAAAATACCTGGACATCCACACGGATGAAAAAGGAATCGTTAATGGTTATTTTCAAAACCTGACGGTAGCTAAAAACAACCAGTATGTGGAGAGAGGATTTCCAATCGGGTATGACAACAAAGAATTTGGAACTTCCTCCATTTTTGAGAAACTGAAAAAAAACATAGTGAAATTCTTTGAAAACATCCTGCCTGAATCTTAAACAGGAATAATTTTCAATGCATGTGCTTCATGCTTCAGGGTATTCTGAAAAGGATGAGACAATTCCGTCATTTTGAACCTGATACCGATATGGCTAAGATCGACTTGGGAAAAAGCAGCCAGCCATTATTCTTCAATGGCTACTACTCCGGAATCATCAGAAAGCTTTTATCTTTAAAAACAGTAAATCAGGTCTAAAATAAAAATTCACAACCGAAGCGGAGGATAAAACTGATAACCATGAAACTCAATTAAACATAATCATCAGATAAGACATCAGTAATTAGTCTACAATTTTCAATAGACCATTAAAAGAATTTCAGATCTGTTAAAGATAATTTATGTATGGCATATTAATTGCACATTGCATATAACCAATCACATCACTTAATATGAAAATAAAATCCTCAGCTTTTTAGTTGAGGATTTTATATGCTTAAAAACGGCGTACCAGATATTATTTAATTCATTTTCAGTAACTTAAATACGATAATAAAAAAATAAAAAAAAAGAATGCTTAGAATTCTAATCAAGTCTTCCCTAGCCTAATCCAAAAAAATCATTTTATCACTCAAGACGCTTGAAATATTTAACTGAAAATACTTCCGGCATCCGGTTTCCCTCTTCCACCCTTTCAATCCGGTTTCTAATTTCGGGTTGATGTGATATTAAATAATGGTCTTTCTGCTGCTC